>NZ_JBBNAH010000066.1:0-31389 GCF_037994325.1 Pseudomonas sp. | reverse complement strand
GTCTCTATAGTAATACTCATATGAATTATTTTTTTCTTTGGTGTTTTTAGTGGAGAACTAGTAAGGCGCCGAAAATATTGAGCGCAATTTTTGTAAAAATTAGTCCGGTGTGTTCTATCCATGGCGTGTCTTTTTCGTGAAGAAAAAAACCAATTGCGGCCATGCTTCCGCAGGAAAGGTAAAGGGTGTTGTGGATTGATCGAGCTTCAAATTCGTCGATGTCGATATTTAAAGATAAAAAAATCAATGCGCCGACAATTCCCCCTGTTGATATTTCTGTAAGGTAGAATTTAACGGAGAAGTGCTTTTTTAGGCTTGGCATTTATATGTGTCTATGGTTTTTGTGAAGATTTTTTATGCAATAATTGATGTCTATGATTTCGGAAGAGTGACTACCTCAGACTTAAATTTTTAGTGCAGCATAAATTCCTGTCTCTCTTGATCTCAAGCTTGCAAGGAGACAAAAATAAACTTGTCCAATCTTCACGTCTCGTCGTGGATAAAATCGTTATGTCGCTGAGCAAATACTTTTACTGGCCAAAATTCCAGCTTTATAGGACTTAATATGGGTGTTGTTTTCCTTGGCGGCAAGAGAGTCTGGTGTCTATATTTTCTGAAGGAAAACTCTTACAAGAGCTGTATCAAAGCCCGGGCAAATATTTAATGATGTGTGGGCCTATAAGTGTTGAGTGCAGTTTTAAGAGTTAAATGCATACTCCGCTAGCGGAAAATTCATGTCGGAAAAATCTTAATCTTTAAATAGGTTTTGTAGGGGGACACAAAAAATAGTCCCCCTTTACTATTTTATCCTCACCTTTCTCTAAAGCTCTCATTCGCATACGCCTTAAGCGGACTTAAGAAGTAGTCAATAACCCGTCTTTTATCTGTTTTAATTTCTGCCGTAACCGCCATCCCCGGTGACAGTGCAATCATCTTGTCGCCCACCTGTATGCTTTTTTCTTTTAAGCGAACCCGTGTGCTGTAAACCAATCCACGCTTTTCATCTTCAATGGCGTCGTTGGAGATGCTGATAACCGTGCCATCGATAACGCCATATTTGGTGAAGTTAAAGGTCTCCACTTTTATTTCGACGTTTTGCCCGCTGTGTACAAAGCCGATGTCTTTGTTTTCCAGCAGGGCTTCGACTTCTATGGGTTGGTCGCTGGGGACGATAACCATCAGGGGTTGGGCTTCGGTGACTACGCCGCCGTTGGTGTGGATGGCCAGTTGTTGCACGGTGCCGTCTACCGGGGCGGTCAGTTGGGTGAGGCGGTTGCGTTGTTGGGCTTTTTTCAGTTCTTGGGTTAGGGCGGCGATCTTTTGTGCGGCTTGTTGTTGTAGGTCGAGCATGGCGCGGCGGGTTTGTGCGAGGACGCTTTGCCTACGTTGTTCGGCTTCTTTTTTGGCTGCTTGCAGTTCGCTCACGCGGGCTTGTTGTACCTGCAGTTCGCGTTCTTGGTTGAGGCGGCTTTGTTCCCGTTCGAGCCAGGCGTGTTTGCCGAGGATGCCTTTGTTTTGCAGGGTCTTGTAGTCGGCGGCCAGTTCGCGGGCAATCGGTAGGCTTTGTTGCAGGGAGGCAACGCTGGCGAGGGCGGCGTGGATGCCGGCGGTTTGTTGTTCGATGGCGGCGCTGACTTGGTCGAGGTTGCTGCGCAGTTCTTGGTATTGGCCTTGTAGCCAGCGTTGGGCGGCGGCTATGTGGGCAGGGTCGACGCTGCTGAGTAGGGTGCCGAGCGGTTGCGGTGGGCGGTTGTTGTCGATGGCGGCGAGTAGCGCGGTGGCGCGGGCATTGTCGACTTCGGCCGCTTGCAGATCGCTTTCGGTGCGTTCGACGTCGGCGTTAGTGATTTGGCTGTCGAGTTCTACCAGCAGTTGTCCGGCGTGCACCTGTTGCCCGTCGTCAACGTAAATGGCTTTGACCACGGCCACTTCGCTGGGTTGGATCACTTTGGTTTTGCCGTTGGGTACGATTTTGCCGCTGGCGCTGGCCACCACGTCGATATGGCCGAGGCACGCCCAGAGCAGTGCCAGCGCGGCAAAGGCCATGAGCAGCCATTGCGTGTAGCGCGGGGCGGGGTGCACGGGTTGCTCCTGCAAGGCCAGGGCGGCGGGCATAAATTGCACTTCGTCGCGCAGGTAGTGGGGGCTGTCCATGGCTTGGCGTTGCTGCCAGCTGTGGCGCCAGGCTTGGCGGTAACGGTTGAGCAGATCGGTTTTGGCGCCCATGGTTTTAGCCCTGCTGTAGACGGTGCAGGCGCGCGTAGTGGCCGGCCTGGTGGGCGAGCAGTTCGGCGTGGCTGCCTTGCTCGACGATTTGCCCGCGGTCCATTACCACGATGCGTTGCGCGTTGCGCACGGCACTTAGGCGGTGGGCGATGATGATGACGGTGCGGCCCTGGCAGATCTGCTGCATGTTCTGCTGCACGATGCGTTCAGACTCGTAATCCAGGGCGCTGGTGGCTTCGTCGAAGATCAGAATGCGCGGGTTGCCGATCAGCGCGCGGGCAATGGCGATGCGTTGCCGTTGCCCGCCAGAAAGCGAGGCGCCGTGCTCGCCGACCAGGGTGTCGTAACCTTCGGGCAGCTCCAGAATAAATTCGTGGGCACCGGCCATTTGCGCAGCGCTGATCACGTCTGCCATGGGGGCGCCGGGATCGGTCAGGGCGATGTTTTCGCGAATGCTGCGGGCGAACAGCAGGTTTTCTTGCAGCACTACGCCTATCTGCCGGCGCAGTGAGCTGACGTCGGCCAGTGCCAGGTCCATGCCATCCACCAATACGCGACCACGCTCGGGGGTGTACAGGCGTTGCAGCAAGCGGGTGAGGGTGCTTTTGCCGGAGCCGGAGCGGCCAACGATGCCGATCACTTCGCCGGCTTGCAGGGTCAGGTTGATACCGCGCAACACCTCCGAGCCATCGGCGCGGTAGCGAAAGTGCACGTGGTCAAACTCCACCAAACCGTTAAGCGCTGGCAAGGTACTGCGCGCGCCTTGGTTGGTTTCGGTCTGGCTATTAAGAATGTCGCCCAGGCGCTGCACCGAAACGCCGGTTTGCTGGAAGTTGGTCCACAGCTGTGCCAGGCGCATGATCGGCTGCGCGACGCGACCGGCAAGCATATTAAAGGCGATCAGTTGGCCAACGCTGAGGTCGCCGTTGATCACCAGCCGTGCCCCCAGCCATAGGGTGGCAACGGTCACCAGCTTGCCCACCAGGCCGACGCCTTCGTTGGCCACGGTTGACAAGGTTTGGGTGTGAAAGCTGGCGCGCACATAAGCGGCCAATTGGTTGTCCCATTTGCGCGTGCTCTGCGGCTCGACCGCCATGGCTTTCACGGTGTCGATACCGCTGATGGTTTCCACCAGAAACGCTTGGTTTTCAGCGCCGCGGTTAAAGCTTTCGTTAAGGCGTGCGCGCAGCAGTGGGGTGATCAGCAGCGAAATGAGGAAGTACAGCGGCAGCGATAACAGCACCACCAACGTCAGCCAACCGCTGTAGACAAACATCACGGCGATAAACACCACCGAGAACAACACATCCAGCACCAGGGTGATGCTATTGCCGGTGAGAAAACTGCGGATATTTTCCAGCTCTCGTACCCGCGCTACCGAATCGCCGACACGCCGTGCCTGGAAGTAGGCCAGTGGCAAATTGACCAAGTGACGAAACAAACGCGAGCCCAGTTCCACGTCAATGCGGCTGGCGGTGTGGGCGAATACATAGGTGCGCAGGCCGCTAAGCGCAGTCTCGAACAGCATGATCGCCAGCAGGCCGACGGCGATGACATCCAGGGTGCTATAGCCACGGTGCACCAGCACTTTATCCATCACCACCTGAAAAAACAGTGGCGTCAGCAGGGCGAAAATCTGCAGCACAAACGACACCAACAGCACTTCGCCGAGCAGCTTGCGGTATTTGACGATGGCCGGAATAAACCAGGTGAAGTCGAACTTGCTGAGCTCCTGGGCCAGCCCCGCTTCTGAACGCAGCAGAATCAACTCGCCACTCCAATAGCTATCGAGTGCTTGCAGGCCTAGCAGCTGCGGTTGTTCAAGCAATGGGTTGTGCACCAGCACGTTGTCACCTTCAAGACGCGCGAGAACAAAGAACGCGCCCTGCATATCACGACCGATGGCGGGCAGCGGTAGTTGACGCAGGCGCTTGACCGAACCGCGTGTGCGTTTGGCTTTAAGCCCCAGTTTTTTCGCCGCCAGTAGCAGGTCTGCACTGTTGAACACGGCACCGCGCTCACTGAATTCGTGGCGCAGTTGTTCAGGGCAGACGGCCACATTGTGGTAGCGGGCAAGCGTGGCTAGGCAAGCGAGGGCGGTGTCGGCGGCGGCACCGTGTCCTGGGTGGTGATCTGGCATGGCAATCCTGGCCTTACGTCGACATAGCCGTGACGGTTGAAAGGCGTAAATGAAATAACGGGAGCAAGCGGCTGGGCCGCGATTCTGGCGCGATAGCGCCGTGGATCAAGACCCCGGTGGGGGATTCAGAAGCAGGCCACAACAAAAAGCGGCAGATCGTTTTGAGGGCAGGGAATTAGGGCATGCAGAGGTGCGCAACCTTGTGATCGAGGGGGCTTTACGGTCGTGCAAGGAGACGATGGCTAGTTGCAGGGAGACGGTGCGAACGGTTGGGGAAGAGCTAGGCATTTCTATGCCGGTATTGCCGAGCAGTGGGGGCCATCCGCGGCGGGTATTTATAGGCGGTAATTTATGTTTTTCAGTCTGCTTTCGTCCGAGGGCGCGAGGCTTATGTCTTGCACGGCGTGCGAAGAGAGATGCTTGGCTGTCAGCCCGATAGTTACCCCCGCGCCGCCAGTGCTTTGCAACTGTGCTCCGGCGCTGCAACGACTAAGGCGCAGCGTTTATGGCCCAGGTTGACGCGTCTGCTCGCTACGCTACGCTGCGGTTGCGGGTTAGCGGCGTTGCACCGCTACGCATTTGATTTCCAGCAGCAGCGCCGGGTGGGCCAGGGCGTTTACGCCGATGCAGGTCCAGGCGCTCAGGCCGCGGGGGAAGTAGCGGTCTTTGATGGTGCGGTACAGGTCCATATGGGTGGCCAGGTCAACGTGGTAGGTGGTCATGTCCACCACGTCTTCAAAGGTGCAGCCGCCGGCATGCAGCACGTCGCGCATGTTTTCCCAGGCAGCAATAAATTGCTGCTCAGGGTCTTCGATAACCACCAGCTCTGGCGTGCGGCCGATCTGGCCGGAGCAGTAGAGGGTGTCGCCGACCTTTACTGCCGGCGCATAGCCGATGCGCTCGGGGATTAGTTTCATGCTGTCGGGCACGATGATTTCGCGGTCTGCCATTGGCTTTTTCCTCTTAACCTAAACTGAAGCGCGCGGTGTTGTCGTTTAAGGCGCGGCTGCCCTGGCTTAAGCGATCCGCTGCCTGGTTAACCGCACGGGCGCCGTCGAGCAGGCGGATGGCGGCCTGGTCGACTTGCTGAATGCTGCCGCTGACCTGGTCGGCGGTGGTGGCCTGCTCGTCAACGGCGGTGGCGATCTGCGCCAGGGTGTCGCTGACGCCCTGCACGGCGGTGGCGATGGCGCTCAGGCTGACACCCAGGCCGGTCACCGCGGTGGCATCGCTTTGTGCTTGGCCGCAGGCGGCTTCCATCAATTCCACGGCTTGGCGCACGGTGTTGCGCAGGCTTTCCACCGTGTTGGCGATTTGCAGGGTAGAGGCTTGGGTGCGTTGCGACAGGCTGCGCACTTCATCTGCCACCACGGCAAAGCCGCGGCCTTGGTCGCCGGCACGGGCGGCTTCAATCGCGGCGTTAAGGGCCAGCAGGTTGGTTTGTTCGGCGATGCCGCGAATGCTGTCGACCACCGATTGAATCTGTTGCCCCTGATCGCTTACTCGGCCCAGCGCTTCGGCGGTTTCGCTCAAGCGTTGGTTGAGTTCCTGAATGCTGGCGGTGGTGCGCTCGCTATCGCGGTTGCTGGCTTCGGCGATGGCGCGAGTCTGCTGCACGCTGGCCGAGGCCAGTTCGCAGCTCTTGGACACGCCCAAGGAAGTGGCGGCCAACTCGGTAGCCGCGGTGGCGATCTGGCTGATCTGATGCTGTTGCGCTTCCACTTCACCCAAGGTGTCGGTGGAGTGCGAATTCAGGGTGATCACCGCGTCGCTGAGCTGATAAGTCTCATGGTTGACCCCCAGCAAGCTGGTACGCAGCTGCACCACGGCGACGTTTAGTGCCGTGCTGATCTCCGCCAGTTCGTCGCGACCTTGCACGTCCACTTCGACACACAAATTGCCGTCACGCAGGGACTGGGCGAGGGTGGTGATGCCGCTGGCACTGCGGCGAATCGAGCTTTGCAAACAGACAAACAAATACACCGCCGCCAGCAACAGCAAACCAAAAACCGCTGCCACAGGAATGGCCTGGGTGATGGCGCGGTTGTGGTAGAAATCCAGGCGCCGGTCCAGCGAGTTAAGCGACTGAGCGCGCAGCTCGGCGAGGGTTTGCAACAGGCTGTCCATGGTGCGTTGGAAAGCTGGGCCTTTCATCGTGATGGTGTCGCCAAACAGGCCGTCATCCAGGGCCTTGAGGTCGGTGTTGAGTTGCTGCTGGGCGCTGGCGTATTGGTCTGCCCACGCGCTTAGCCCGGCTGGCAGCTTGGCCAGCAGGTTGGCGCCGGTTTTGTCCAACTGCGTGCGGGCATCGTTGATACGGCCGCGCAGATCACGCAACTGCAGACGGCTTTGCAGACTGAATTGGCCGGCCGCCACAGAGGCTTCGCCCATGCTTGCCAGACGGCCGACGCGTTCAAAGATATCCGGCGTTTGCTGGGTGGCAATCTGCATCAGCAAATAGCCTTCTACCGACGGGTCCAGGGTTAACCCGCTGTCCATCGCAATCTGGTCGCTAAGGCCTTGCAGGCCGGCTTTCATCACGGTGAAACGATCCAACGCATCCGGCCACCAACCCACCGTACGCAGACTGGCCAATTCCAATTGCGGCAACGCGGCTTGCAAATCTTGCAGACGCTTTTGCACCTCGGCGCTGGCTCCTTCAGCGGTCAGTACGGCAGCCAAATCATCAACGTTTTTACGCAATACCGGCATGGCGCTTTCCAGCTGGGTCATCGCCTGCTGGGCTTCGGGGCCGGGTACGCGGGCGGTATCCAGCGCTTTCCAACGCGCGGCCAAATTACGCTGAGCGGAAAGCTGCGCATCGGCGGCATCCAACGCCAACAGCTGGCGCACGCCACTGTGCTCCTTGGCGATCACCGCCATTTTCGCTTGAAAGGTCTGGCCCACCATCCATAGGCTGCCAGCCAGCGGCAAGGCGAAAAGCAGAAACAGCAGTTGGAATTTACGGGCAAAGCCAAAGCGGCTTAAAAGGTGGATCCCAGGGGATAACAGGGACTGCATAACGACGACTCCTCTAGGATCTAGCCAACGCCCCGTTGTACAGAACGTTGTTGTGGCTGCCGGTGCTGGCAATGAGCCATTTTGCAAGTTCTGGACCGTGGTTGTTTTTGGGGCGCCCCTTAGCGGATGTACGGCATCGGCGCGGCTTGTAGGCATTGGTTTGGTGCGTGTGCGCGGCTCTGGAGCGGGGCGTTGCACCGTTTTGCGTCACCAAACGACACAGTGTTGAGTTTAGTCATTTTGGGTGAGGCCAACGTTCTGGCATATGTTGCGCTACCCACAACAGGAGCAGACATGGCCGATTTTCTCTGGCTACAACCCCATACCCCGCACTGCACCACCATGGCCACCTGGCTGTACGAGCAGTTTCACTACGAATATGCCGAGCAGTCGTTGGCTGACTGGCAGGCCGAGTTTTCGGCTGGGCAAAGCAATGGCGCCTGGCCAAGCCTGGTGGCGCTTGAAGACGGTCAGTTGCTCGGTGGTGCGGCGCTGGCCAAGGAAGATTTGCCTGGGCGCGAAGCCTTGGGACCGTGGCTGGCCTGTGTGTTTGTTACGCCGTTAGCGCGTGGTAAAGGCGTGGCTGAGGCACTGATTGAGGGGGTTTGTGCGCGGGCACGGGAGCAGGGGGTAGGGCGTTTGTATCTGCATACCCAAGACCGTGCCGAGTATTACGCCAAACGCGGCTGGCGGGCGGTGGAGCACTTTGAGCGTTGGGGTAAACCGCAGGTGTTGATGGCGCGTGATTTGTAGGGTGGGCAGGCTATTACCGTGTGTACCCGTGGTGCGCACAGCGCACCCTACGGACGGGGTTTGCCTATAACGGCGTAGGGTGTGCTGCGCGCACCAGACGATTTCTGCGTGTATGCCGTGGTGCGCATAGCACACCCTACTTTTTCGGTTAGAGGTTCTTCAATTCCGCCTGCAAATTTCCCCGCGCCCGCGCTTCCCAGAGTTGCCGGGTTTCGTCGTGGCTATATAAGTGCGGCATCTGCAGCAGCGTGTTCAGCACCTTGGCGCGGCCGGCGTTGAACAGTGGTTCGGGCACCCAGGCAAACTCGGCGCGAATCGCTTGAGTGTAGGCGCGATAGGCGTTATCCGGCAAGGCCAATACAGACAAATCGATATCCACCACCAAGCCGGCGTCGTCGGCGTGCGCTGCTTCGGTGTGGGCGGTGGCGAGGATATGCCGACGCACCTCGGCCACCCGCTGGGGAATGCCAGCACCGGTCAACAACTGTTCGGCGAGGTCGGCGCTGAGCGCTTCGTTGTCTTGGCGCTGGGTGTTGTAAATCGCATCGTGAAGCCACAGGGCAAACTCCACGGCGGGCAGGTCGTGGGCCAAGTGTTTGAGGTTGTCGAGGTGACTCAGGCAGGCGTCGATATGCGTGCCGTTGTGGTAGTGGCGCTGCGGTTCGCCGTAGTGCGCGACAAGTTCGGCAAAGCTGTTTTCCGGTGGCGTAGCACCGAGGGCGAGCCAGAGTGCGTTCCAGCGTGAGGCGGATAAGGGCTGCATAGTCAGGCGTCCACCAACTTATCTTCGAACGCCAGCTGAGCCTCGTTGAGCTCATTGATATTGGCTTCTACCCAATGGTCCAACGCACGAATCGGCTCGCTCAGCGACAGCCCCAGGGCGGTCAACGAATACTCCACGCGCGGCGGCACTTCGGGGTAAGCCTGGCGCGTAACCAGGCCAAAACGTTCAAGGCGGCGCAGGGTTTGGATCAGCATTTTTTCCGAAATACCGCCGACCTGGCGGCGCAGTTCCGCCGTGCGGTGGGTGCCGAGGGCGAGGGTGTGAATCAGCAGCAGCGCCCACTTATCGGCCAGTACATCGAGCACATAGCGGGCTGGGCAGGTAACGCTGAATACATTGCCGGCGCGGCAGGCAGCTTGGTCTTGATCGTCGAGCATGGAGAGGGCCTGAGAGGTAAATGCATACTTACCAAAAGGTAGGTACTTGTGCCGTGGAAAGCAATCGCTAAGCTCGGCTCACGCGTTTTTCGCGCGCCTCTGCCACTGCTCTTAAGGACTGCTTATGAAACTGTATTACTCCGCCGGCGCCTGCTCATTGGCCCCGCACATTGCGCTGCTGGAAGCCGGTTTGCCTTTCGAATTGGAAAAGGTCGACCTCAAAGCCAAGGTCACCGAAACCGGCGCCGACTTTATCGCCGTCAACAGCAAAGGTTACGTTCCTGCACTGGCCCTGGATAACGGCCAGGTGCTGACCGAAGGTGCCGCCGTACTGCAATACATCGCCGACCAAAAGCCCGAATCCGCCTTGGCGCCTGCCGCAGGCACCCTGGCCCGTTACCAGTTGCAGGAATGGCTGACCTTTATCTCTTCGGAAATCCATAAGCCCATGGCGACGATGTTCAACCCGGCGCAATCGGCCGACTGGAAAGCCGCCGTCAGCGTAAGCCTGAGCAAGCGCCTGGATTGGCTGAGCGTGCAACTGCACGGCAAAGACTACGTACTGGACAACCACTTCAGCGTGGCCGACGCCTACCTGTTTACCGTGCTCAGCTGGACCAACGTTGTTGGTTTTTCGCTGGCCGCCTGGCCCCAGGTGCAGGCGTATATGGCACGGGTTGCGGCGCGCCCGCACGTGGCTGCAGCGATGAAGCAGGAAGGGTTGCTGGGCTAAGTCGCCAGGCGAAACGCCGGGGCCATGCGCTCGATTTCTCGTGCCGATAGGCCGTGAAGCGGGCTGCCGGCCAGGGTGCGCCAACGCTGTACCACGCTGATTTGCGTGTGGATGATGTGACGGGCATCGGCCAGCGACACGCGAAAGATCGACGCTACCGAAAGCGCCAGTTCCAGGTCCATAGCGTTGTCGGTTTCGCTGACGTTGAGTTTCAGCTCGCGGGCGCCAGGGTCAGGGTTGATGTCATAGGCGGGTGATAGCTCCCAGCCTTTACCGGGGCGCAAGATAAAGCCGGTATTACGCAGGTGCCCATCGCTGTTGGACACCAGCATGTCGAACACCAGGCGAGACCAGAGCAGGCGTAAATCCTGGTTCGGGCGCGCGCCTCGGGTGATCAGTACGCTGGCGATATCCAGGTACGAAGCACCGCTGCTGGCGTCGTCGCCGTCTTGCTTGTCGGTGAGGGTCATGGCCGAAGCAAAATGCAGGCGGCGACCTGTGTCGGTACGGTCAAAACGTCTTACCAGATAGGTGTGATAGGCGCTGGCAAAACGTGCGACTGCTCCTTGCGCTGGAGCAATGCCGCACCTGTTGGCGAGATAGTTGACCACGCCTTCCCACGCACCGACGTTGTAGCGGTCGCGGGTGCTGGGAAATTTGGCGATATACAAGTGCCCTTGTTCATCCATCACGCTGGCTTTGGGGCGTGCACCGCGCAGTGACCCACCGGGGGCAATGAGCAGACGTAGTTGATCGTCATTGATGGCGGTCGGATTCGCCTCGGACTCCTCGAAGGCCAGCGACGCTGCTTCCAGTTCGTGGAGCATCACCAGCGGTGGCGCGTCCTCGCGACGTTGGTTATGCAGAAATGGGCCTTGTGGTTCGAGGCTGTAACGCAGGGCGCCAACGCGGTACTGGTCATGCACGCCCAGCAGATAGTCTGACGCATGCAGACGCGGTGCTGGGCCGGTGCCACCTCCGTTACGCCCGCGCCGCTCGGCGCGGCGCTTCATTAGCAGCTGGCCCCAGCGATCGGGCGATGAGTCGGCGATCATGCCAAATGAGGTGCGGTCTTTGGGCGGGTATTGCGGCCGCGGCCCTTGCTATTGGTGGTGTTGTGTAATCGCCACACTCGGCGCCTGATACGCGCACACCTGATTACGCCCTTGGCTCTTGGCCTGATACAGCGCCGTATCGGCCTGTTTGATCAACGCTGCTGCGTCTTCATTTTCCGCTTGCTGGGCGAACGCTATGGCCACGCCGAGGCTGACGCTCACCACGCCGAACGGACTGTCCAGGTGTTCTAAGGCCTGCTCGAAGATGGCTTGGCGAATGCTTTGGGCTATCTCCAGGGTGTTGGCTTCGTTGGCGCCGGGTAATACCAAAAGCATTTCTTCACCGCCGTAGCGGGCGGGCAGGTCTTCGGCGCGCCGCGCAAAGGAGGCCAGTACCTTGGCTACCGCTCTGATCGCGGCATCCCCGGCGACATGGCCGTAGCGGTCGTTGTAGCGTTTGAAGTAGTCGATATCGAGCATGATCACGCCCAGCGGCGCATGGGTGCGGCGTACGCGGCCAAGTTCCTGGGGCAGTACCGCGTCCAATTGGCGGCGGTTGGCTAAGCCGGTCAGGGCGTCTTCTTGGGAGAATTTTTGCAACGCGGCGTGGGCATTGCGCATTTCCCGTTCAGCGGCTTCGCTACGCGATATTTGCTGGAGCAGCACCCGCGCGAAGGCCAGCATGCTTAGGCCGATCAGCGCAGATACCACACCGGCAACAGCGAGTTGGCGCCACCAAGGCAGGCGAATGGCCTTTGCGGAGATACCGGAGATGGCTACCAAGGGAAAATCGCTAAAACGTTGGAAACTGTACATGCGCTCTTTGCCATCGACCGATGACTCGATCAATGCGGTGCCGCCGTTGTTCAAAGGCAGCAAATTTTTAAAGATCGGCCCCTGCGCGATGCTGGTACCGATCAGGGCCGGTGAAAACGGGCGGCGCGCGAGAATGGTGCCGTCGGCGTAAGCGAGGGTGAAGGAGTCTTCTTTGCTGGTGCGGAACTGGGCGTAGAAGTCGTTGAAAAAGCTGACCTTGAGCGTCGCCAGTGCGACGCCGGCAAAGCTGCCATCGGCGGCATTGATACGTCGTGACACCGGAATAATCAGCTCACCGGTAGAGCGGCTGGTGATCACCTTGCCGACATGCACGCCTGGATCGTCGTGTTCGCGGTGGTAAATAAAATACTCACGGTCGGCATTGTTGGCGTTGGCGGGTATTTGCTCTTTGTCGGTTACCAGCCAGGCACCCGTACGGTCGTAGATAAACAATCCATGTAGCTGCGGCAGCACGTTGATCTGATTTTTCAAAAAGACCTGCATGCGCGGGATATTGAGCCGTTCCAGGCTATCCCATTCGCAGCGCTCGACCACTCCCGTCAATAACGTGTTGGCGTGGTAAATGGCGCCACGTACATGGGCCTCGGTGGAGTGGGTCAGGTTGACTGCCGCCTGGCGCGCTTGAAAAAACGCCTGGCGGTATGACTGATACAGCTGCCAGCCCTCAAGGGCCAACACCACCGTCAAGCCAAAACACACTAAGCCATACGTAAGGCCGCGTAGCCGGTCGATATTCAGTGTTTGCGTGCGATCCATGGCACGTATTCGCCTGTTCAAGGGGCTCGGTGGGTTTTAGCGTAGCCCATGCTCAGGCGTGTACTACGCGCAGCAAACGATTGCGCGAATACGCGTGGTGCGCACAGCACACCCTAGCCGCGTACGAGCTTGCGCAACATAAAACGATTGGGGTGGCAGGCTTCGGCGACATCGCGCGGCAGTGGCAGCGGTTCATTGTCGAGCCAGGCGGCGAGCAGTTCGGCGGCCAGTGGTGCGGTGATCAGGCCGCGGGAACCGTGGCCGGTATTTACATATAACCCCGGTAGCCAGGGGCAGGGGGTCGCCGGGGTTTGTCGGGCGTCTTTGCGCAGCACGCCGTAGGCTTGGGCAAAGGCGTCGGCATCGGCCACAGGGCCGACGATGGGCAAATAGTCGGGACTGGTGCAGCGAAAAGCGGCGCGGCCGCGTAGCTCGGCAACCGGCAAGTTGTCGGCATTCAGGCGTTGGGCCAGGTCGGTGGATATCTCGTTAAGCAGTTGCAAGTTGCTGATGTGCTCATCGGCGCTAAGGCTAAGGTCGTCGCTATGGAAGTCAAAGCTGGCGCCGAGGGTATGTTCGCCGTCCCGTGCTGGCGCCACATAGCCTTCGGCGCAGACCACGGTGCTTAACGCCGTGCTCTCAGCCGTTTGCGCCAGGCAGGTGATCTGCCCGCGAATGCGCTTAAGCGGCAACTGGGCGGTGGCGGAAAAACCGCGTACATCGGCGGCGCCGGCCAATACCACAACGCTGGCGCTGGCCAATAATTGCTCGCCGTCCCAGGCCTGCCAATGGCCGTTTTCCTGGCGCAGTTGCAGGGCGTGCTGATGCACGCGCAGTTGCACGTTACCGTGCTCGGCCATCAGCCGGCATAGCGCTGGCGGATGCACCCAGCCGCCTTGCGGGTAGAACAACCCGCCGCTGGCCAGGGCGATGCCGGCCTGTTGTTCGGCTTCGGTTTGACTCAGGCTGTGCAGCAGTTCACTGGGAAAGGCCGCCGCCAACTGTGCCTGCCGCGCCGCTTCTTTCTCGTCAAAGGCCAGTTGCAGCACACCGCAGGCATCCCAGTCGTGGCCGCGTTGCAGGCGTTGGATATGCCGGCGGGTATGGCCGAAGCCGGCGACGATCAAGCGCGACAGGCTGGTGCCATGGGCGGAGAGTTTCAGGTACAGCACGCCCTGCGGATTGCCGGAGCCTTCCTGGGCGATAGCGCCATGGCGCTCCAGCAACGTCACCTGCCAACCCCGTGCAGCCAAGCTTTCGGCGCTGGCGCAACCGGCCAGGCCGGCGCCAATTACCAGCGCGGTGCGAGGGCCGGTGTGCTCCGGTGGGCGAGCGTACCAGGCTTTTTCGGCGGGCTTGGTGGGCGGATCGTCCAGGCCAATAAAGTGCCCTTTAAGCACCTGCCATTTATGCCCCAAACCCTCCACGCGTTTGAGCTTGAAGCCCACAGCCTTCAGGGCGCGACGTACATCGCCGGCGGTGGTGAACGTGCCGAGGGTGGTGCGTGGCGTGGACAGCCGCGCCAACTGGGTAAACAGCGCGGGCGACCACATTTCCGGGTTTTTTGCCGGAGCAAAGCCGTCAAGAAACCAGGCATCGATTTCGCCATCCAGCTGCGGCAACAGTTCCATAACATCGCCAATCAGCAGGGTCAGCACCACACGGCCGCCGTCGAATAACAGCCGTTGAAAGCCGCCATGCAGGGCCACGTATTGCTCAAGTAGTTGCTCGGCAAACGGCTGCAACTCGGGCCACAGGTGCAGGGCACGCTGGAGGTCGGCATCGCTCAGGGGGTGTTTTTCCACGCTCACAAAATGCAGCTGCGCCCCGGCCACTGCAGTGCGGGCAAACAACTCCCAGGCACAGAGAAAATTCAGCCCGGTGCCAAAACCGGTTTCACCAATCACCAGCTTGCCGTGGGCGGGCAGGGCGGCAAAGCGCGCGGGCAAGTCGTTGTTGTCGAGAAAAACGTAGCGTGGCTCCGTCAGGCCCAGGCTATTGGAGAAATACACATCGCCGTAGGCGCGCGAGTGGGGCTGGCCTTGGTCGTCCCAGTCCAGGTCGGCGAGGGAGGCGGTTGGCGGTTGGCTTGGGGGCATAGTTTTCGCGCGGCGTGTGAGCACAAGAGCGGCGCATTCTAGCCGAACTTGCTGTCTGTCATGGCTGACCCGCAGCAATCCGCTAGGCTTGGCCAATCATGCAGATAAATGGAGTGAGGGTGTATGTTCGAGTCCGCCGAAATCGGCCACGCGATTGACGACAAAACCTATGAGGCCGAATTACCCGCTCTGCGCGAGGCGCTGCTGGAAGCACAGTTCGAGTTGCAGCAGCAGAAGCGCTTTCCGGTCATTGTGCTGATCAATGGCATTGAAGGCGCAGGCAAAGGCGAGACAGTCAAACTGCTGAATGAGTGGATGGACCCACGGTTGATTCAGGTAAGCACCTTTGACCGCCAAACCGATGAAGAGCTCGCTCGCCCCGCCGCCTGGCGCTACTGGCGACAACTGCCACCAAAAGGGCGCATGGGGATTTTTTTCGGTAACTGGTACAGCCAAATGCTCCAGGGCCGCGTCGATGGCCGTATCAAAGATGCCGTGCTCGACCAAGCCATTATTGGCGCCGAAGGCCTGGAGCGCATGCTCTGTGACGAAGGCGCGCTGATCTTTAAATTCTGGTTTCACCTGTCGAAAAAGCAGATGAAAGCCCGCCTGAAAAACCTGAAAGACGATCCGCAGCGCAGCTGGCGCCTGAGCCCGCTGGATTGGGAACAGTCGCAAACCTACGACAAATTTGTGCGCTACGGCGAGCACGTGCTGCACCGCACCAGCCGCGACTACGCGCCCTGGTATGTGGTCGAAGGCGCCGACGAAAACTACCGCAGCCTGACCGTGGCGAAGATTCTGCTCGAAGGCCTGCAAGCCGCGCTAAAATCCAAAGATCGCCCGCAACGCCATCCCCATGCCGGCCCAGCGACCGTCAGTTTGGATAACCGCAGCCTGCTCGGCAGCCTGGACATGAGCCAGCGCCTGGACAAAGACGACTACCAGAAACAACTGGCCAGCGAGCAGGCACGCCTGGCCGGGCTGGTGCGCGACAAACGCTACCGCAAGCATGCCTTGGTGACGGTATTTGAAGGCAATGACGCCGCCGGCAAAGGCGGCGCGATCCGGCGCGTGGCGGCAGCGCTGGACCCGCGCCAATACCGCATTGTGCCGATTGCCGCGCCCACCGAAGAAGAACGTGCGCAGCCGTATCTGTGGCGATTCTGGCGACATATCCCCGGCCATGGCCAGTTCACTGTGTTCGACCGTTCCTGGTACGGCCGGGTGCTGGTGGAGCGGGTGGAAGGCTTCTGCTCGCCGGCCGATTGGCTGCGTGCCTACGGCGAGATCAATGACTTTGAAGAACAACTGACCCGCGCCGGCATTGTGCTGGTGAAGTTTTGGCTGTCGATCGACCAGGACGAGCAACTGGCGCGCTTTAAAGAGCGCGAAGAGATCCCCTTCAAACGCTTCAAAATCACCGAAGAAGACTGGCGCAACCGCGAGAAATGGCCGCAATACGCCGATGCCGTCGGCGATATGGTCGACCGCACGAGTACCGAAAATGCGCCGTGGACGCTGGTCGAGGCCAATGACAAACGCTTTGCCCGGGTCAAGGTGTTGCGCACCATCAATGACGCCTTGGAGCGCGCCATGAACCGCGATTAATGGGTGGAACAGGGCAGGATCGCTGCGCATACACGGGATGAATAGTCATCGCCCTGCCGGGCAGGGCGGTTTTATTCTAGGCCCAGCTGCTATTCAGCCGACCAATTGACCCCGATTTCAGAACAACAACGAGGTGCGTGATGCGTGAAGTAGTGATCGTCGACAGCGTGCGGACAGGCCTGGCCAAGTCCTTCCGTGGCAAGTTCAACATGACCCGCCCGGACGACATGGCCGCCCATTGCGTCAATGCGCTGCTGGAACGCAACAAGATCGACCCGGCCTCGGTGGAAGACTGCATCGTCGGTGCCGGCTCCAACGAAGGCGCTCAGGGCTACAACATTGGCCGCAACGTGGCCGTGCTATCGGGCCTGGGCACTCAGGTAGCGGGCATGACCCTCAACCGCTTCTGCTCCTCGGGCCTGCAAGCCATCGCCATTGCTGCCAACCAGATCGCCTCCGGTTGCAGCGACATCATCGTCGCCGGTGGTGTTGAGTCGATCACCCTGACGATGAAAAGCGTCAACACCGACAACCTGATCAACCCGTTGCTCAAGGCCAACGTACCGGGCATTTACTACCCGATGGGGCAGACTGCCGAAGTGGTCGCCCGCCGCTACAACGTCACCCGCGAACAGCAAGATGCCTACGCCCTGCAAAGCCAGCAGCGCACCGCTCGCGCGCAAGCCGAAGGGTTGTTCGACGACGAAATCGTGCCGATGGCGGTGAAGTATTTTGTTGAAGACAAAGCCACGGGCGAGAAAACCATTGTTGAAGGCGTGGTCGACCGCGACGACTGCAACCGTGCCGATACCACCCTGGCCAGCCTGCAAGGCCTGAAACCGGTGTTTGCCGAAGATGGTTCGGTAACGGCGGGTAATGCCTCGCAGCTGTCCGATGGCGCCTCCATGACCTTGGTGATGAGCCTGGATAAAGCCAAAGAACTGGGCCTGCAGCCGCTGGCTTATTTCCGAGGCTTTACCGTGGCCGGTTGCGAGCCCGACGAAATGGGCATCGGCCCGGTGTATTCGGTGCCAAAACTGCTCAAAGCCCGCGACCTGACGGTTGAAGACATCGACCTGTGGGAACTCAACGAAGCCTTTGCGTCGCAGTGTCTGTATGCCCGTGACTTCCTGAAAATCGACAACGAGAAATACAACGTCAACGGCGGCTCGATTTCCATTGGCCACCCATTCGGCATGACCGGCTCGCGCCAGGTGGGCCATTTGGTTCGTGAATTGCGTCGTCGCGACAAGCGCTACGGCATCGTCACCATGTGTGTGGGCGGCGGTATGGGCGCTACGGGATTGTTTGAAGTCTACAAATAAGGGTCTGCCGGTAAAGCTGTACGGCAATAAAAAACCGCGCCTAGGCGCGGTTTTTTATTGCCCGAACGCTGGCCTTAGAACAACACCTTGGCCACGTCGTTAAAGCGTTTGGCGAAGTGCACGGTAATGCCTTCTTTGAGGTAGTCCGGCAGTTCGGTGAAATCGCCTCGGTTGGCTTCCGGCAAAATCAGTTCGTAGATCTTCTGCCGCCGCGCCGCAATCACCTTTTCCCGCACACCGCCAATGGGCAGTACATGGCCGGTCAAGGTCAGCTCGCCGGTCATGGCCACGCCTTTTTTTGGCGCCTGGTTACGCGCCAATGACAGCAGTGCCGTAGCCATGGTTACCCCGGCGCTAGGCCCGTCTTTGGGCGTCGCGCCCTCGGGCACATGCAGGTGCACAAAGGCTTCATCAAAGAATTTAGGATCGCCTTGGAAGTCCTTGAGGTGCGAACTCACGTAGCTATAGGCAATTTCAGCGGACTCTTTCATCACCTCGCCCAGTTGCCCCGTCAGTTTAAAACCCCGGTTGAGCGTGTGGATGCGTGACGCCTCAATCGGCAACGTGGCGCCGCCCATGCTGGTCCAGGCCAGACCGGTGATGACGCCAACGCCGGAGAGCAACTGCTCACGACGAAACAGCGGCATGCCCAGGTAGGCTTCAAGATCTTTCGGGCCGATTTTCAGCTTGCTGGCTGGGTCACCGAGTAGCTTTACCACCGCTTTGCGTATCAGCTTGCCCAGTTGCTTCTCCAACTGCCGTACACCGGCTTCGCGGGCATAGCCTTCGATCACCGCTTTTAGCGCGCTGTCGCTGATGCTCAGGCGCTGCTTGGGTACGCCGGCTTTTTCCAATTGCTTGGGCCACAGGTGGCGTTTGGCGATGGCGAATTTTTCTTCGGCGATATAGCCGGCCAGGCGAATCACTTCCATACGGTCGAGCAGCGGCCCAGGAATCGAATCCAAGGTATTAGCCGTGCACACAAACAACACCTTGGACAGGTCCAGGCGCAGGTCTAGGTAGTGGTCGAGAAATTCGGCGTTTTGTTCCGGGTCGAGGGTTTCCAGCAAGGCCGAAGCCGGGTCGCCCTGGTGGCTGGCGCCGAGCTTGTCGATCTCGTCGAGCATGATCACCGGGTTCATCACCTCCACCTCTTTCAACGCCTGCACCAGCTTGCCGGGCAAGGCGCCGATGTAGGTGCGACGGTGGCCTTTGATCTCCGCTTCATCGCGCATACCGCCAACGCTAAAGCGATAAAACGGCCGCCCCAAGGTTTCCGCGATGGACTTGCCAATACTGGTTTTACCCACACCCGGCGGGCCCACCAATAAAACGATGGAGCCGGCAATCTCGCCCTTGAACGCACCCACGGCGAGAAACTCAAGAATGCGCTCCTTGATGTCGTCCAGTCCGGCATGCTGTTCATCCAGCACTTGCTTGGCGTGCACCAGGTCGAGCTTGTCTTTGCCGTGCACACCCCAGGGAATGACCGTGGCCCAGTCCAGATAATTGCGCGTGACCGCGTATTCCGGCGAGCCGGTTTCCAGAATCGACAGTTTATTCAGTTCTTCATCAATGCGTTTGCGCGCCTGCTCCGGCAAGGTTTTACCTTCCAGGCGTTGCTCAAACTGCTCGATATCGGCACTGCGATCATCCTTGGTCAGGCCCAGCTCCTGCTGGATCAGCTTGAGCTGCTCCTTAAGGAAAAACTCGCGCTGGTGCTCGCCAATGGTGCGGTTTACCTCCGCCGACAACTCGCTTTGCAAGCGCGCGACTTCCACTTCCTTGCGCAGCATCGGCAACACTTTTTCCATGCGCTGCAACACCGGCACGGTATCGAGCACCTCTTGCAACTCCTTCGGCGCGGCGGTGGTCAGGGCGGCGGCAAAATCGGTGAGTGGCGAGGGTTGGTTGGGGCTGAAACGGTTCAGGTAGTTCTTCAACTCTTCGCTATACAGCGGGTTGAGCGGCAGCAGCTCCTTGATCGCATTGATCAGCGCCATGGCATAGGCCTTGACCTCATCGCGCTTGTCATCGGCGCTGGGCGGGTACTCCACCTCCGCCAGGTACGGCGGGCGATGGCGCTTAAGCCAGCCACGGATTTTCACCCGCTGCATACCCTGGGCAACAAACTGCAACTTGCCATCAACGCGACTGGCCTGATGGATTTTTACCAGCGTGCCGTGCTCAGGCAGGCTATCGGTATTGAAATGGCGCGGATCGGTAACCGGCTGGTCAACATAAAACAGCGCCAGGCTGTGGTGATCAGTCTTGGCCACCAACTCCAAGGTTTCGGCCCAGTGCTCCTCATTCACAATGACCGGCAACACCTGCGCCGGAAAGAACGGGCGGTTATGAATGGGGATGACATACAACCGCTCGGGTGGCCGCTGATTAGGCAGCGCCAAGGCATGGGGCAAATGCAGCCCCTCGGGCAATAGCGCGTCGTCGTCTTCAATATCGGTAACGTGGTCGTTCATGCGGCACCTGTGATCACTACATGAATAGGTAGATGGGTCGGGGCGGGAAACAATTCAATGGCAGTTGTAAAGATTGGAGCGGGAGGGAGGGGGCTTTGCGAGCTGTGATGGTCTTCATTACCGTGGGCGCTGAATGTTTAGGTCGCGTTTAACGCGCGTCCGCCGTAGGGTGTGCTGTGCGCACCAGCTTTTGCTGTTTGTTCTTGTTGCGGTGGAGGCCTTCTTTACCGCGTGTGCTGGACGTTTTGTTTCGCGCCTTACGCGCGAGTTTCTTTTGGCATCGCCCCAAAAGAAACCAAAAGGTCTAGCCCCTACCTTGGCCCTACGCTGCGCTTCGGGTGCCCTCGCTCCGTCGTTGCTCCAGGGGGCGGCGTGCAGGGCCATCCATGGCCCCACGCCTTTCGCGGCTCCTGCCGCTCAACCCCCTACGCAACGACTCCGCTCGGCCTGCGATGAATGGGGCGGGTAGATCAAAAGCCAGATCACAAGCCAGATCAAAATCGGAAGCGCGGTCTCCCTTTGTAATGGAGGCCGGCCCGCTTTCAAATAGGTCCCGCGCGTAAGGCGCGAAACCAAACGTCCAGCACACGCGGTAAAGAAGACCAGCACCGCAACCAGAACAAACAGCAAAAGCTGGTGCGCACAGCACACCCTACAGCGTAATGCGCGAAACAAAACGCCCCCCGTCAGCAATTTCATGCCCAATCTTAGGGCGCGCCGGTCGCCTGCGACTGGGAAAAAAACACCTATTCCCGTACCATGCGCGCAAATTTTGACCAGCTATCCCCCATGCTTGAAGCCCGCCTGCTGCGCCTCGACGACCAGACCCACGAACACGCTCACGACCACCATCAACTGGTGATGTCGCTGTCCGGCCGCGCCGAATTTGAAGTCAACGGCCGTGGCGGCGAGGTCTGTCGCATGCGCGCGTGCCTGGTGCCCGGCGATGCCGAGCATCAGTTCGCCGGGGTCGGTGATAACCGCATGCTGATCATTGATTTGGACGAACAGGGCAATACCGCCGAAGACCAGGAACTGCTCGCCGGCCTGTTCGATATGCCGCGTTACCCGGCCTTGGATGCCGATTTCCAGAACCTGCTCAGCTACGCCGGTGCCGAGCTGGCGCGCTATGGCAGCGATCCCCATCTGGCGCGTTCCCTTAGTGGTGTGCTGTTGCGGGCCTTGCACTTGCGCCTGTTTGGTGAGCGTCGCCAGCGGGCGTTGGGGCCGCTGAATGTTGAGCGCCTGGATGCCTATATCGATCAGCATCTGGCGCGGCGCATCAGCGTGGCTGAGTTAGCCCAAGTGGCTTGCTTGAGCCCTAGCCATTTTCATGTGCAGTTCAAAGACAGCCTGGGCATGACCCCGCACCAATACCTGCTGAAAATTCGCCTAGACCGCGCCTCGCGCCTGCTGCGTGAAAGCGCACTGCCGCTGGTGCGTATCGCCGAAGAATGTGGCTTCTCCAGCCAAAGCGCACTGACCACCGCCATGCGCCGTTACCTGGGCCTGACCCCTAGGCGCCTGCGCGGCGTTTAGCGCCCCACTGCTCGCTTGGCTGCGGCATTGAGGCTGGGCGTTACGCATTTCCCGACTATATTTCGTACAGGCTACTCATCTGCGCACCGTTCGGCGCAGTGATGGCCAATTGCCTTTTTTGCCGTGAACTTTATTCGCGAACCCGTTAGTCTGGCCCCGCGCACTGTAGGGCTGTTCTGCGCTCTCTCAAGGTAGGTGTATGCCAGTGATTCTTTGGATAGCTCAGCGTTTTCGTCGCGATACTCGCTTTTTCCTTTCCCTAAAAGTTCCTGCACTCGCCGTGGTGCTTACGCTGTTCACCAGTTGCTCGGTTGGCGCCGCCAGCTTTCAGGCGACGTTGGTGGATGCCCGAGGCAAACCTGTCGACGGCGGCGTGATCACCCTGCAGGGGCCTACCGATGCGCCATTACCTGCGCAAACGGCGATCATGGACCAGGTGCAAAAGCAGTTTCAGCCCAGCGTGTTGGCGGTGCATACCAGCACCAAAGTGAGCTTCCCCAATAGCGATAATATTCGCCACCAGGTGTATTCCTTCTCGCCGGCCAAGCGCTTTGAACTGCGTTTGTACGAGGGCACGCCGTCCGAGCCAATCACCTTTGATAAACCCGGCGCGGTGGTGTTGGGCTGCAATATTCATGACTGGATGGTGGGTTATATCTACGTCACCGATGACCCTTGGTTCGCCGTCACTGACGCTACCGGCGTGGTCCAGTTGCAGCTGCCCGCCGGCCATTACACCGTCACGCTCTGGCATCCGAAAAGTCCGGATCTGCTGCCGCAAAAAGGCGGCGAACTGACCCTGAGCGATAAGGGCGCTAGCCAGCAGTACACCGTCAATGTCACGGCCGCTTCCGACGAGTCCGAAGAACACGAGGAACATGGCGAGCATTACCCAGAGAAACCTTCAGCCTTTGGCGAAGCATTCAAGAAGGCCGCGAGTGAAACGAAGGAATAGCTTTCAAACCCGCATTGCCGGTGTGCTGATCCTGCTGTTGTTGGTGGTGATCGGCTCGCTGTACTTCGCCGTTAAAGCGGCTACTGCCGATGCGGTGAAAAAACAGGCCAGCCAACAGTTGGAAGTTGGCGTGCGGGTGTTTGAGCGCCTGCTCGATGTGCGCAGCCGGCAGATTCGCGATGCAGTGCAAGTGCTGTCTTCGGACTTTGGTTTCAAAGACGCCGTGGCCAGCGACGACACCGCCACCATCAGCTCGGTGTTGGGCAACCACGGCAAGCGTATCGACGCCACCGAAGTGCTGTTGCTGGCGCTGGACGGCACCATCAAGGCCACCGCCACAGCCAGCAATGGCCCCGACGCGTTTACCCCTGGCATTGCGTTTCGCTACAGCCGCGAATTGGCTGAGGCGCGGCGTAATAAACAGTCGGCCTTGATCGTGTCGATCAATCACGAGCCGCACCTGCTGGTCGAAGCCCAGGTGCTGGCGCCGATCGCCATCGCCCGGGTGGTGATGGGCTTTCGCATGGACGATGCCCTGGCCTCTGAACTGCGCAGCCTGACCAACCTGGATGTGTCATTTCTGGCCATCGAAAACAATACGCCCGGCCGCTTGATCAGCACCCTGAGTGCCGATCAGGAGTCGGCGATGGCCAACAATCTGCAGCTGGAAAAAACCACCACCCTCAAAGAGTTTGAGTTTGCCGGTCAGCGTTACCTTAACGAGCAACTGGTGCTGGCCACGGGCAGCAATTACCAGGTGCAGGCTTATCTGCACAGCTCGTTGGACCAAGCTTTGGTGGCCTTTAAACCGCTGGACCGTCGTGTGCTCGTGATCGCCCTGTGTGCCTTGCTGGCATCGCTGGTTGGCGCGTTGTTTCTCGCTCGCAGTATTTCCCGGCCAGTGCGTGAACTGGCGCGGGTGGCCGAGCGCGTGGGGCAGGGCGACTATCAAGGCGATATCGATTTAAAACGCAGCGACGAACTTGGCGTGTTGGCCAAAACCTTCCAGCAAATGCAGACCGATCTGGCCGAGCGCGAACGGCAGTTGGCCCACAACGCGCTGCACGACAGCCTGACCGGCTTGCCCAATCGCACCCTGGCGGTTGAACGCTTGGGCAGCTCGATTATGGCCGAGCGGCCAATGGCCTTGCTGAACCTGGGCATCGCCAACTTTCGCTCGGTCAATGAAACCTGCGGGCCGGGCGGTGGCGACCTGGCCTTGCAGCAGATCAGTCGCCGGTTGCAGGCCACCCTGCGCCCTGGCGATAGCCTGGCGCGACTGCTGGCCGATGAGTTCTTGGTGATGCTGGATGGCAGTGACCGCGACAGCGCCGTTGCCGCCGCCGACCACTTGCAGCAACTGCTGATCAAGCCCCTGCGGGTGGGTAACCATGACATTGCGCTGGACTGCTGCATTGGCATTGCCGCTTACCCGCAAGACGGTGTCACTCCCGACGAGCTGCTGCGCCGCGCCAACCTGGCGATGAACGATGCGGCGCGCCAGCCAGGGCGCTTGCAGGTTTATCAACAAGGGCGTGAAGACGATCACGAGCGGCAGATCAACTTGATCCGTGACCTGCGCCGCGCCGCCGAGGGGGGTGAGCTGGTGCTGCACTACCAGCCCAAGCTCAATATCAACGAAGGCCATGTGCGTCAGGCTGAAGCCCTGTTGCGCTGGCAGCACCCGCACTACGGCCTGGTGTCGCCCGGCGAGTTTATTCCGCTGGCCGAGCGCACCGGCAGTATTCAGGCCCTTACCGCGTGGGTAATCGAGGAGGTACTGCGCCAGTTGCGTGAGTGGAACGGGCGCGGCCTGCGGGTGTTGATGTCGCTGAATATCTCTGCCGAAGACCTGCACGATATTGGCTTGGCCACCCGCGTCAGCCGTTTACTCGCGCAATACGCGGTGCCCGCTGAGCAGCTGATATTCGAGATCACCGAAAGCGCGGTGATGCAAAACCCGGAGACGGCGCTGAAAGTGCTGCACAGCCTGCGCGCCTGCGGCATCAGCCTGTCGGTGGATGACTTCGGCACCGGCTACTCTTCGTTGGCGCAGCTTAAGCGTATGCCGGTGCAGGAACTGAAGATCGACCAGTCTTTTGTGCGTGATCTGGACGATGCCAGCGAAGACTCGGTGATCGTGCGTTCCACCATCGAAATGAGCCACAGCCTGGGCCTGAAAGTGGTAGCCGAGGGCGTGGAGTTTGAACGCTGCTTGCGCCTGTTGGAGAAATGGAACTGCGACACCGCCCAGGGCTACCTGATCAGTCGGCCGCTTACCGCGCTGGCGTTTGAAGCCTGGGTGACGCAACCGTTGCGGGCCAATCTGGCGATGTTGCACTAGAGCAGGTGCTAGACGCGTACCTGATAGAAAAGACGGCAAGGACGATGGCATGACCAAGACCTTTACCGCCCTGGCATTTGGCTTGGGCTTGGCCTGCAATGCAGGCCTGGCAGCAGCAGACAATGGCCGCTTACTGGCCACCGGTGGCGCCAGTAGCATTGATGGCGCCGCGGGCGGCGGCATTACGCCGTGGGCCGTGTTGGCCGGTTATGGCGAACAGGGCGAGTGGGGCGGCACTGTATTTGCCACGCGGGTAGAAACCGGCGATTACCGTCTGGATGTGGTTGGCGGCGCGGTGTCCTACGGCAACCGTATCGAACTGTCTTACGCCCGCCAGCGCTTTGACCTTGGCACCTTGGCGCGCGACCTGGCCTTGCCGGAAAACACCCTGAGCCAGGATATTTTCGGGGTAAAAGTGCGGCTGTTCGGCGACCTGATTTACGAGCAACTGCCGCAAGTGTCGCTGGGCATCGAACACAAACGGCAGAAAGACTTCCTTATCCCCAGCCTGGTCGGCGCTAAGCGTGACGA
Organism: Pseudomonas sp.; assembly: GCF_037994325.1. GTDB lineage: Bacteria > Pseudomonadota > Gammaproteobacteria > Pseudomonadales > Pseudomonadaceae > Aquipseudomonas. The sequence goes on along the minus strand of NZ_JBBNAH010000066.1, from coordinate 5,823 downwards.
AGACACCGAAGGCTACCTCACCGCCAGCCGCTTATTCCTCGGCGGCGCCTTTGGCTACAACCTGCTGGTTAACGGTGGCCTGCGCTACAGCCGCGCCAACGAACTGGGTTTGCTCGGTTTTGGCGGCGACCGTCGCGATACCCGTAGCGTGCTCAAAGAGGGCTCGGTGGCCGTGCTATTTAACCCGCGCTGGGCCATGGGCGTGGAATATCGCGAGAAGCCGGACAACCTGAACTTTGCCGGAGAAAGTGATTGGGCCGATGTATTTGTCGGCTACTTCCCCAACAAGCATGTTTCCGTGGTGCTGGCCTACGCGCGGCTTGGTGAAATCGCCACCTTGGATAACCAGGACGGCGCTTACCTGTCCATTCAGGGGGCCTTTTAACCATGCGCCTACTGCTCAGTTTGCTGCTGGCCCTGACCTTGGCCGCCTGCGCCCAGCAACCACCCAAAGATGACAGCCTGTACCGCGCCCTTGGCGAGCGCGACGGTATTACCCGTATTGTCGAGGGCATGCTGCTGAACATCGCCAAAGACGCGCGCATCGTTAAGCACTTCGAAAATGTCGACATCGACCGCCTGCGCGACAAGCTGGTGGAGCAATTCTGTGTTGAAGCTGGCGGCCCGTGCACCTACACCGGCGACAGCATGGAAGAAAGCCACAAAGGCCAGAACCTGACCCGTAGCGACTTCAACGCCTTGGTCGAAGACCTGCAAGCCGCCATGGACGCCGAAGGCATCCCCCAACCTGCACAAAACCGCCTGCTGGCGCGCCTGGCGCCGATGCGTGGGCAGGTGATCGAGAAATAAACGCCGACAGTCAGCGCGTTCACCGTCGTCCCCGCGCAGGCGGGGATCCAGGCTTGCCGGGACGGCGGTGATCAGCGCGACAGTCTGGATTCCCGCCTTCGCGGGAATGACGGAGTTTTTTCGGTAACGTTGTCTGTTCCCACGGGTGTAAGGCCAGAGCCCCGTGCTCAGTAAGTTCCCGCCCCCAGAGTTTTCAACAAAAACTCCATAGCTTTTGGCAAGAATTCGCCCCCTCTGTGCCCCTACATTCCGTGCTCCGCTTTTTTTGCCCCACGCCCGAGAATTCGCGGCGGCCGCGGGTTTGCACTAAACAAAGAGTGGCGTTGAGCGTTCCGTTTAAACAGACGACGAATGCAGAGCATCTCTAGCATTCGCATAACAAATAAGAGAGACCTGCTTATGACTGCCAGCACTCCCATGCTGATCACCTTTGTGGTGTATATCGCCGCAATGGTTCTGATCGGCCTGTTCGCTTACCTGCGCACCAACAACCTGTCCGATTACATCCTTGGCGGTCGCAGCCTCGGTAGCTTTGTTACGGCCTTGTCGGCTGGCGCTTCGGATATGTCCGGCTGGCTGTTGATGGGCCTGCCTGGCGCTATCTACATGTCTGGCCTGTCGGAAAGCTGGATCGCCATCGGCCTGATCGTCGGTGCTTATCTGAACTGGCTGTTTGTTGCTGGCCGCTTGCGCGTACAAACCGAGCACAACGGCAACGCCCTGACCCTGCCGGATTACTTCACCAACCGCTTTGAAGACACCAGTAAAGTGCTGCGTATTCTCTCGGCGCTGGTCATTCTGCTGTTCTTCACCATCTACTGCGCCTCGGGTGTGGTGGCCGGTGCGCGTTTGTTTGAAAGCACCTTTGGCATGTCTTACCAAACCGCGCTGTGGGCCGGTGCGGCGGCAACCATCGCCTACACCTTTGTGGGTGGTTTCCTGGCGGTGAGCTGGACCGACACCGTACAAGCCTCGCTGATGATCTTCGCCCTGATCCTCACCCCAATCGTGGTGATGCTGGCCACCGGGGGCATCGACCCCACTTTCGCCGCCATCGAACTGAAAGACGCTGCCAACTTCGACATGCTAAAAGGCGCGAGCTTTATCGGTGTGATTTCGCTGATGGGCTGGGGCTTGGGCTACTTTGGCCAGCCGCATATCCTCGCGCGCTTTATGGCCGCCGATTCGGTGAAATCGATTCCAGCCGCCCGCCGTATTTCCATGACCTGGATGGTGCTGTGCCTGGGTGGCGCTGTGGCCGTGGGCTTCTTTGGTATCGCCTATTTCTCCGCGCACCCGGAACTGGCCGGCCCGGTGACCGAGAACCCGGAGCGGGTGTTTATCGAACTGGCGAAAATCCTGTTTAACCCATGGGTTGCCGGTGTGTTGCTGTCGGCGATTTTGGCGGCAGTGATGAGCACCCTGAGTTGCCAACTGCTGGTGTGCTCCAGCGCCCTGACCGAAGACTTCTACAAATCCTTCCTGCGTAAAAACGCTTCGCAAAAGGAATTGGTGTGGGTCGGTCGTGCCATGGTGCTGCTGGTGGCTGTTGTGGCGATTGGTATTGCTGCCAATCCTGAGAGCAAGGTATTGGGCTTGGTGTCCTACGCCTGGGCCGGCTTCGGCGCCGCCTTTGGCCCGGTGGTATTGATTTCGCTGGTATGGAAAAACATGACCCGCAACGGCGCCCTGGCCGGCATGTTGGTCGGTGCCCTGACCGTGATCTTGTGGAAAAACTTCCTCAACCACATCGGCCTGTACGAAATCATCCCCGGCTTTATCTTTGCCTCTATCGCCATTGTGCTGTTCAGCAAAATTGGCCAAGGCCCGTCGGCCAGCATGCTGGCGCGTTTTGACAAAGCCGAGCGCGAATACCAAGACGCCTGATCGCGCGTACCTGCCTATTTAGTGCTTTTGCCGGCCCCCCCAAAGGGGCCGGCTTTTTTATGCCTGCTGATCAGCATCGCCGCGCTTTCGTAGGGTGTGTTGCGCGCACCAAGCGATATGTGCCTGAACGCTTTGAGGCGCACAGCACACCCAACGGGACGGCATTACGGTCATATGCTTATGCAATAAAAGTTCTATGCATGATCTGCTTATGCTCGTATCTTCTCGTCACAACTTGTTATAACAAGTTAAAAGCATCTGAGAGATACGTCATGGCCGAGTTGATTCCGCTGTCCCCTGTTCCGCTGTATAGCCAGCTTAAAGAAGTGCTGCGTGCACGCATTCTTGATGGCACTTACCCGGTGGAAGTTCGTATGCCGTCGGAAAGCGAGCTGGGCGCCACCTTTGGCGTCAGCCGCATCACCGTGCGCCAGGCGCTGGGTGATCTGCAGAAGGAAGGGCTGATTTTCAAGATTCACGGCAAGGGCACCTTTGTCGCCAAGCCCAAAGCTTTTCAGAACGTCAGCACCTTGCAGGGGTTGGCCGAATCGATGACGCAGATGGGGTACGAGGTCATCAACCGTCTGCACAGCGTTAAACACCTGCCCGCATCGCTGCGGGTTGCCGAACGTTTGCAGTTGGAGGAGGGCGCGCCGGTCACCGAGATCAAGCGCGTGCGCTTGGTAAACCGCGAGCCGATTTCCCTGGAAATCACCTATGTGCCCGAGCACCTGGGCCTGCGCCTGGAAAAAGCCGATCTGGTCACCCGCGACATCTTCCTCATCCTGGAAAACGACTGCGCCATCGCCTTAGGCCATGCCGACCTGGCCATCGACGCCATCCTTGCCGACGCCGACCTCACCCGTGCCCTGCAAGTGGAAGAGGGCGCGCCCATCATGCGCATCGAACGCCTGACCCACGACGCCGCCGGCACCCCGCTGGATTTCGAATACCTCTATTACCGCGGCGATGCCTTCCAGTACCGCCTGCGCAGTGACCGTCACAAGGGGCGCCATGTATGAGCCAGTACCCAACTATCGAACGCGAGTACGACATCGTCATTATTGGCGGCGGCACGGCCGGCCCCATGGCGGCGATCAAGGCCAAAGAGCGCAACAAAAACCTGCGCGTGTTGCTGCTGGATAAAGCCAACGTCAAACGCAGCGGCGCCATCAGCATGGGCATGGACGGCCTGAACAACGCCATCGTGCCAGGCCATGCCACGCCTGAGCAGTACACCAAAGAAATCACCGTGGCCAACGACGGCATCGTCAACCAGGCCGCCGTGTACGCCTACGCCACCCACAGCTTCGAAACCATCGAGCAACTGGACCGCTGGGGCGTGAAGTTTGAGAAAGACGAAACCGGCGATTACGCGGTCAAGAAGGTTCACCACATGGGCGCCTACGTGCTGCCCATGCCCGAAGGCCACGACATCAAAAAGGTGCTGTACCGCCAACTGAAACGCGCACGGGTGGACATCACCAACCGGGTGATCGCCACCCGTTTGCTCACCGATGCCGACGGCACGGTCAACGGCGTGATGGGTTTTGACAGCCGCACCGCCGACTTCCATGTGATCAAAGCCAAAGCCGTCATCCTCTGCTGCGGCGCTGCTGGCCGTCTTGGTTTGCCGGCCTCCGGCTACCTGATGGGCACCTACGAAAACCCCACCAATGCCGGCGACGGTTACGCCATGGCCTACCACGCTGGGGCCGAGCTGGCGAACCTGGAGTGCTTTCAGATCAACCCGCTGATCAAGGACTACAACGGTCCGGCCTGCGCCTATGTCACCGGGCCTTTGGGCGGCTACACCGCTAATAACAAAGGTGAGCGCTTTATCGAGTGCGACTACTGGAGCGGGCAGATGATGTGGGAGTTCCACCAGGAACTCGAAAGCGGCAATGGCCCGGTGTTTCTCAAGCTTGATCATCTGGCCGAAGAAACCATCCAGAACATCGAAGAAATCTTGCACAGCAACGAACGCCCCAGCCGTGGTCAGTTCCACGCCAACCGCGGCACCGACTATAGGCAGAGCATGGTTGAAATGCATATCTCCGAAATCGGTTTTTGTTCCGGGCATAGCGCCTCGGGCGTGTGGGTTAATGAAAAAGCCGAGACCTCGGTTCAGGGCTTGTACTCGGCTGGCGACATGGCCGCCGTGCCGCATAACTACATGCTTGGCGCCTTTACCTATGGCTGGTTTGCCGGCACCAACTCGGCAGATTACGTGGCCGAACGCGACTTCACCGAGCTGGACCAAGCACAGATCGACACCGAGCGCGCCCGCGTCTACGCACCGCTATTGCGTGAACACGGCCTGCCGCCGGCCCAGGTGGAATACAAGCTACGGCGCTTTGTAAACGACTACCTGCAGCCGCCAAAAGTGACCAAGAAAATGCAGCTGGGGCTGGACCGTTTTGCCGCCATCGAACACGACCTCGACCAGCTCAAAGCCAACAACGCCCATGAGCTGATGCGTGCCCTGGAAGTCAGCGTGATCCGCGACTGCGCGGAGATGGCCGCACGCGCCTCACTGTTCCGCACCGAAAGCCGCTGGGGCCTGTACCACCACCGCGTCGACTACCCGCTGCGCAACGATGCCGAGTGGTTCTTCCACTGCCACTTGCACAAAGGCGCAGACGGGCAGATGACCAGCTTTAAAAAGCCGGTGGAGCCATACCTGATTGCCCTTGATGACGAAGAACAGCAGGCCTACAACCGCCTGCGCGTGAAGGCTGACGCGGCTGCTTAACAGCAGCAACTGCGTGCACACACTACGAGAGAGCCAGAGGCTCCAAGGAAACCGTGACATGGCCTACCAGCCCCAGGAAATCTTCTTTCGCAGCAACGCGCCGGTGACCATCGACGAAGACAAATGCATCGCCGAAAAAGGCTGCACCGTCTGCGTTGAGGTCTGCCCCATGGACCTCTTGGCCATCAACCCGGCCACACAGAAAGCCTATATGGCCTTTGACGAGTGCTGGTATTGCATGCCTTGCGAAAAGGACTGCCCGACCGGGGCGGTGAAGGTCGAGATTCCGTACCTGCTGCGCTGACGCATCACTTAATAAAACAGCCGTCGTCCCCGCGCAGGCGGTTGTAGGCCTGCTGTTCTTCGTCATC
>NZ_JBBNAH010000065.1:0-8480 GCF_037994325.1 Pseudomonas sp. | reverse complement strand
GTGTGCGGGTTGGGCTAGTAGGGGGAGTAGGGGCAGTAGCAGGGCGGTGAGCTTCATCCAGTGCATCCGTGGCTGTGGAGCGGCGCGGGCATGGTGACAGGTCGTGTGGGGGTTTGCTGGGGGGATTGCGGGGTTATCGCCGCGAAGGCGGCTGTTGAGCATTTTGGTGATGGGGTAGATCGCGGCCCTCTCCCCAGCCCTCTCCCGCGAGCGGGAGAGGGGGCCGATCGGGGTTTGAGGCGGCATCGAGGTTGCCTTGCGTTGGTGAGCGTAGCGAAGGCCAACAGAACGGCAGCCAATAAAAAAGAGACCCGTAGGTCTCTCTTTTTTGTGTGCAGCGTTGGGCTTAGGAGAGGAAGCCGCCGTCGACGTTCAGCGCTACGCCGGTGGTGTAGCTGGAGGCGTCGCTGGCGAGGTAGAGCACGGTGCCGGCCATTTCGCTGGGGTCGGCTACGCGTTTCAAGGGGATTTGTTGCAGGGCGGTTTTCAGGATGGCGTCGTTGCTGACCAGGGCGGAGGCAAATTTGGTGTCGGTCAGGCCCGGCAGCAGGGCGTTGCAGCGGATGCCGAATTGGGCGGTTTCTTTGGCGAAGACTTTGGTCATGTTGATGACGGCAGCCTTGGTCACGGAGTAGATGCCTTGGAAGATGCCGGGCGATACGCCGTTGATGGAAGCCACGTTGATGATGCTGCCTTTGCCTTTTTCACGCATCAGCTTGCCGGCTTCGATGGACATGAAGAAGTAGCCGCGAATGTTGACGTCGACGGTTTTCTGGAAGGCCGAGAGGTCGGTGTCCAGTACGTTGCAGAATTGTGGGTTGGTGGCGGCGTTGTTGACCAGGATGTCGAGCTGGCCGAACTGCTCGCGAATCTGCGCGAAGACGTTTTGGATTTGTTCCATTTCGCCAATGTGGCAGGCGATGGCGGTGGCTTTGCCGCCGTCGGCGATGATGGCGTCGGCTACGGCTTGGCAGCCTTCGATTTTGCGGCTGGAAACGATGACGTGCGCGCCTTGTTGGGCCAGCAGTTTGGCGATGGCTTCACCGATGCCGCGGCTGGCGCCGGAGACGAATGCGATTTTGCCGTCGAGGTCGAACAGGTGGGTCTTGGACATGGGGTTCCCCTGGTGGTGTGTCGCTGGGTGTTTAGGGCGTAGCCCGCCGCCGCCATTGGGCTGGGCGGCGGGCGCGCAGGCGCGTTACAGCGTGGATTTGTTGATGACCTGCAGGCTCGCTTGCTCCAGCAGCTTGTTTAGTTGAATAAACGAGGCGAAGCGTTTGTCCTGGGTTTGGCCGTGGAAGTAGCGGTAGTAAATTTGCTGCACGATGCCGGCCAGGCGGAACAGGCCGTAGGTGTAGTAGAAGTCGAGGTTTTTCACTTCAATGCCGGCGCGCTCGCCGTAGTATTCGGCGAATTCCTGGCGGGTGAGCATCCCCGGGGCGTTGCTCGGTTGGCGGCGCATCATCTGCATGGGGGCGGAGTCGGCGGCGTCAATCCAGTAGGCCAGGGTGTTGCCCAGGTCCATGAGCGGGTCGCCGATGGTGGTCAGTTCCCAGTCGAGCACGCCGATGATTTGCGTCGGGTTTTTCGGGTCGAGAATGACGTTGTCCAGGCGGTAGTCGTTGTGCACGATGGCCGGCTTGTGGTGGTCGGCGGGCATCTTGTCGCGCAGCCAGGCTTTGGCTACTTCCCAGCTCGGTGCGTCGGGGGTCATGGCTTTTTCGTAACGGTCGGTCCAGCCGCCGATTTGCCGCTCTACGTAACCTTCGGGTTTGCCGAGGTCGCCGAGGCCGCAGGCCTTGTAGTCGACTTGGTGCAGGTCAACGAATTTGTCGATGAAGTTTTTGCACAGCTCGCGGGTTTGCTCGGGGCTGAAGTTCAGCTCGGCCGGCATGTCGGTGCGCAGGATGATGCCGTTGACGCGCTCCATTACGTAGAACTCGGCGCCCATGACGCTTTCATCGGTGCAGTGCACGTAGGCTTTGGGGCAGTAGGGGAAGCCGTCTTTTAGCTGGTTGAGAATACGAAATTCGCGGCCCATGTCGTGGGCCGATTTGGCTTTGTGGCCAAAGGGTGGGCGGCGTAGCACGAATTCTTGTTCGGGGTATTCGATCAGGTAGGTGAGGTTGGAGGCGCCACCGGGGAACTGGCTGATTTTCGGCGCGCCAGTCAGGCCGGGAATGTGCGCCTTGAGGTACGGGTCGATAACGGCGGCGTCGAGTTCTTCGCCATTACGGATGCGGGTGGACTGGTCGGTAAGCGCCATACTTATCCCTTCTACTTATAATGAGGGCCTTAGATTATTGGCTAATCTAATGCCGAGGCGGGGCCGTCACAAGCCAAGCGGGCCCTTATTGGTGAGCGTGTTTGTGCTTAATCAGCGCGCCTGATTACTGCGCCCGGCGCGCGTGTAGACGAAAAAAAACCGGAGCCTGTGAGCTCCGGTTTTTTATTCAGCGTAGACGCTAAAACCACTTAAACCGGGAACAGTTCGCCCAGTTTCATGGCCAGCATCATGTCGCCTTCGGCGCGCAGTTTGCCGCCCATGAACGCTTGCATGCCGTCGGTTTCACCAGTGGTGATGCCCGACAGGGTTTCGGTGTTCATGATCAGGGTGACGTTGGCGTCTGGCGATACGCCAGTGGCCAGGTCAACGGTGCCGTCTTTAACGGTCAGGTAGAAGTCTTCGCCGTCTTCGATTTTGAAGCCGAACACCAGGTCCAGACCGGCAGCAGCGGCAGGGTTGAACTTGGATTTCATGGTTTGAGCGATGTCAGCAACTGTGGTCATGATTCGATCCTTTATAGTTTTCTAAGTTACGCGCGGCCTTGCGGGCCACAGTAGTCCGGAACTCAGCGGAAAGTGATGAGTTCCGGCGCCTTCAACAGCTCTAAGTGCGCGTGGCTGTTGAAGGAAGCCAGGGCCACCTCGGTACCGCGAAACTTAAAGCGGTTGAGCGAGGTGTTGACGATTTGCCAGTTCAGTTCGAAAGCTTGCGCGGCCGGTATTGCAGTTATTAGGTGCAGCATGGCGGTAATAGTGCCGCCTGATGTGAACACGGCAACGCTGTCTTTGCTTGAGGCCTGTTCGAGAATACGCGCCAGGCCGCCTTCTACTTGTTCTACGAATTCTTTCCAGCTTTGCAGGCCGGGTTTGTGGTGTTCGCCGGATATCCAGCGGCCGATTAGCAGGGCAAACAAGCGCTGAAATTCGCCACGGTTTTGTGCGGCGTTGCGTAAGGTGTCGAGGGCGTGCGGTTCTTCGGGTAACAGGTCGGGGAGTAGGGCGCGGATCACGGCGTCGGCGTCGAACTCGTTAAAGGCGGCGTCGGTTTCCAATTCTGGCGTGGCAATGCCCGCAGCCTGGAGTTGGGCGAGGGCGGCTTTGCCGGTGTGCTGTTGGCGCAGCAAGGTGCCGGCCAGGCAGCGGTCGAAGCGCACGTCGAGCTGGGCCAGGTGCTTGCCGAGAATTTCGGCCTGCTGCACGCCACGGTCGGAGAGCACGTCGTAATCGTCGGCGCCGAAGGAGGCCTGGCCATGGCGAATCATGTAAATGCTGCCCACGTGAGCGTCATCCCGCTACGGTGAAAGTTTGGCGAGGGTATGAGGATAGGTGGGGCCTGTCAACGAAAAAACATACGCTTGTTTGAATGCGGGCGATGCCGTTCTACCACGCAGCTTGTAACCATGAGTGCGCCTTGGGCCGCTGGTCGGCAACTGCCTGCGTCGGTATGCTGACCTTCACTTAACCGACGCCCAACGCTGGGCGCTTTACGGGCAACTCGAGGAAATACGCGTGGAGTTTTTAGCCGATTACGCTGGCTTTCTGGCCAAGACATTCACTGTGGTCGTGGCCATTGTGGTGGTGCTGCTGGCCCTTGCTGTGGTGCGCGGTAAAGGGCGCAAACGTAGTGGGCAATTGGAGGTCCATAAACTTAATGACTTCTACAAGGCCTTGCATGAGCGCTTGCAAGGCGCGTTGTCGACCAAAGACCAACTGAAGGTTCTGCACAAGGCGCAGGCCAAGGCCGACAAACTGGAGAAAAAGAAGCCGTCGGAAAAGCCGCGCGTGTTTGTGTTGGATTTCGATGGCGATATCAAAGCCTCGGCCACCGATGCGTTGCGCCATGAAGTAACCGCGCTGCTGAGCCTGGCCACGGCTAAAGACGAAGTAGTGCTGCGATTGGAGAGTGGCGGCGGCATGGTCCACAGTTATGGCTTGGCGTCTTCACAATTGGCGCGTATTCGTCAGGCCGGCGTACCGCTAACGGTGTGCGTGGATAAAGTCGCGGCCAGCGGCGGCTATATGATGGCGTGCATTGGCGAGAAGATTATTTCCGCGCCCTTTGCCATTCTGGGTTCCATTGGCGTGGTGGCGCAGTTGCCTAACGTGCACCGCTTGCTGAAGAAACACGAAATCGATTTTGAAGTGCTCACCGCCGGCGAATACAAACGCACGCTGACGGTATTTGGCGAAAACACCGAGAAGGGCCGGGAGAAATTCCAGCAAGACCTGGAAATTACCCATGAGCTGTTTAAAGACTTCGTCGCCAGCTACCGCCCGCAGTTGCAGATGGAAGAAATCGCTACCGGCGAAGTCTGGCTGGGCCAGCAGGCATTGGGTAAAAAGCTGGTGGATGAGTTGATGACCAGCGACGAATACATCGCCACCAAGGCGAAAACTGCAGATGTTTACCAGCTGCACTATGCGCACAAGAAAAGTTTGCCGGAGCGCGTTGGCCTTGCTGCCAGCCTGTCTATAGACCGCCTGCTGCTGAACTGGCTCAGCCGTTTGCAGCAACAGCGGTTTTGGTAATTCCCGGCACCGTCAGAGGAGAGTGAGATGAGTAAATTCAACGCACTACAGGTCAGTGAAGTCGCTGGCGTTTTCCAGCCGCAGGTAGTTGAGCGTGATACCGCGGACCTTCCCGCCGGCGAGTTGCTGATTCGTGTGCAGTACTCCTCGCTTAACTACAAAGACGCGTTGTCGGCCAGCGGCAACAAGGGCGTGACCCGTAACTTTCCGCATACGCCGGGCATTGATGCGGCCGGTGTGGTGGAGCAATCCAGCGTGGGCGAATTTGCCGTTGGCGATGAAGTGATCGTCACCGGCTACGACCTGGGCATGAATACTGCTGGCGGTTTTGGCCAGTACATCCGCATTCCGGCGGCCTGGGCGATCAAGCGGCCTAAGGGGCTGTCGTTGCGTGAGTCGATGGTGCTCGGCACGGCAGGGCTGACCGCCGCGCTGTGTGTCGACAAGCTGGAGCAAGCTGGGCTGCGCCCGGACAGCGGCCCGGTGCTGGTGACGGGCGCTACTGGCGGTGTCGGCAGTATCGCGGTGGTGCTGCTGAAAAGTCAGGGCTACACGGTGGCGGCGTCTACCGGTAAGGCGGAACAAGCTGAGTTTTTGAAAGGCTTGGGCGCGGATCAGATTGTTAGCCGTGAAGCCTTGCAGGAAGGCACCGACAAAGCCCTGCTCAAGGAACAATGGGCTGGTGCGGTGGATACCGTGGGTGGCGACATTCTGTTTAACGTGGTTAAAGCCACGAAATATGGCGGCAGCGTGGCCTGTTGCGGCCTGACCGCAGGCGTTGGCTTTAAGGGCAGCGTAATGCCGTTCATTTTGCGCGGTGTGAACCTGCTGGGTGTGGATTCGGTAGAGCTGCCGATGGTGGTCAAGGCGTCGATGTGGGATCGCCTGTCGGTGCAGTGGAAACTCGACCTCGAGCCGCTGGTGGAGGAGGTGAACTTGCAGCAGTTGCCGGAAGCGTTGACGCGCATTCTGGCCGGCAAGATGGTTGGGCGGGTGTTGCTTAACCTGGGCTAATCATAAGGGGGCTTCGTGCCCCTTTTTCTTTTGCCGGCTATCTGGTTCCCCGCCTAGGCGGGGATGACGTGTTTGACACAACTATCTGCGTCGTCCCCGCGCAGGCGGGGGCCCAAAATCCCGCGGCAAAAGAAGAGGGTGCGTTAAGCAGGCCCTACCGTTATGCCTTGCTCACATACATGGTGATCTCGGCGCGAAACACTGCCTTTTCCCCCACGTATGCCATTACCGGCACCTTCACATCCCCTAGCACCGTCCAATCCACCGCGCTGCCATCGGCTACGGTGCGTACGTCACCATCGGCCTTGGCCAGGTATTCCACGGTCATGCCTTTGGGAATCCAACGGCAGCCGGCCGGAATGGATACATCGGTCATGGTGCCCGCCACCAATTCCGCCGAGTTACACAGCGCAATCGCATGCACCGTGCCGATATGGTTCAGCACTTCGCGGCGTTTGGCGACGGTCACTTCGGCATAGCCTGGGCGCAGTTCGACAAACTGCGGAAAAATGCTGGCGAAGTAGGGCGCGACCTGGCCGATCATGCCGCTGAATTGGGCGGCGCCAGCTTGTTGGTACATCTGCATCATTTGGCTCATGGCAATTTCCTGACGATTTAGTGATTGAAGAGAAGTGCGCGCCAGGTCAGTATTACCACTATTAGAAATTAATTCTAGAAATATATTCTAATTTGTTGAGAGCACCCATGGCCCGAGCTTCCCGTAAAGACGACATCCTGCAAGCCGCTTTGGCGTTGTTCACTGAGATCGGTGTAGACGCCACCACCATCGAAATGATCCGCGACCGTTCCGGCGCCAGCATTGGCAGCCTGTACCACCACTTCGGCAACAAAGAACGCATCATCGGCGCGCTGTACCTGGCGGGCACGGGCGAGTATGCGGCGCTGCTGGAGCAGGGCTTTGCGGAGGCGAAAAGCGCGAAAGACTGCGTAAAGCTGCTGGTCACCAGCTATATCGATTGGGTGATGGCCAACCCGGACTGGGCGCGGTTTGTGTTGCACAGCCGTGGCCGAGTAGAGGCAGGGGAAATGGCCGAGCAGTTGCGCGAGGCCAACCGTGAACACTTCGCGCGAATTTTGGCGGCGCTAGCCGGCTACCGCGAACAGGGGCTGTTCCGCGAAATGCCCGCCGATTGTTTCGCCTCGGTGATCATTGGCCCTACCCATGACTTTGCTCGTAACTGGCTCGCCGGGCGAACCCAGACCGAATTCGCCAGTTGCCGCGATTTACTCGCGCAACTGGCGTGGGAAAGCGTTCGGGCTTGAGCCTTATGGTTAAGGCTGAATAGCGGTTCAGTCTTCGCTGCCGATAAACCGCTGCGCGCGGGTGGGCCTGACTGCGCAGAGGTTGAGCGCGGGTGATGTCGCGCTGCGTTTCATGCGATCGCTGGCGTGAGCGCCATCGCAAGTTTGAAAGCAGGTGCCGTTGCCTGGATGGACGGCGGAAACGGAGCTAGGGATGCGGCTGTTGGGCGGCACAGTTTCAGATAGTTCGGGTAAGTGGCTGTTGCCGTCTGGCGTGAATTGCCGGCGGTTTGGATTGTTTATGGGCGAGCCCCACTGGATTGGCTGACCTGGCTGTAGCGTCACTCTGCTGGCTGAAACAATTCGTTCCGGTGCGATGTGCAAGGTGAGCACTTCGTTTATGTCGCGGATAGCGTTGTGCTGCAGAATTCGTTGTAGCGTTTGCGCATGGCTGTGCCCATAGCCGTATTGATTGTGCTGGCCGGCCTCTATCACCTGGTTCACCACGCTCAGTACGTCCAGGTAGGAGTCGTCGGTTTCAATGGTGTAAACCCATGCAACCAACGGGCTTTCCTCAAGCGGCGTAGCGTCAGCTTGCCTTCGTAGAAACTCGTTGAGTCTTGGGCCGCTGCGGGTTGTGCTTATCCAGGGCGAGCGCTGGCCGGGACCGCACATTAGCCCGAGGGCGTGATCCAGTATGTTGTAGTTGTTCAGCGTTCCCTCAGCGGGGGCGCTGTTGACAATGCCACCGCTGAACACTTCGTCGGGCGGGCTAGCATCGAGACGGTAGACGATCTTGCCGATGGCGGGGGTTGTCGGTTGCGCCTGCAGTGCTTGGGCGTTTGCCAGCAACATCAGCAGGCTCAGATTAGTGAGCAATTGCGAAATCCTGATCATGGCTTATTACTCCCTGCACATGCAGCGGCAGGTAGACGACGGTCGCGTGATGCAGGTAGTCATGGCGTCAGTCCCTATCAACGTATTGAAGAGCTTGGAGGGTGACGCGATGGCCGCTGCAGCAGAAGCGGTCGATTCCGGAAAGTGCTCGGGTAATAAGCGCTGGCGAGCGCTGCAACTGCCGAACTGGGCGACGAAAAAGGAAAAAATCAGCGCAATAAAAAGCCCCGCAATAGCGAGGCTTTTTATTGACGCCTGGTACCGGCTTAGGCGCGGCGACGGAACAACGGTTGCGGCTGGTCCGCCGAGGCTTGGTACACCTCGTTGAACTCGCTAAACGCTTTCAACGCATCTTCCGGGTCTTTGTCTTCGCGCAAGGCGAAGGCGTCAAAGCCCACACGCTGCAATGCCCACAGCTGATCACGCAGCACATCGCCAATGGCGCGCACTTCGCCTTTGTAGCCGTAGCGGGTGCGCAGCATATAGGCGGT
>NZ_JBBNAH010000064.1:0-2867 GCF_037994325.1 Pseudomonas sp. | reverse complement strand
GAGAACTCTGTACCATTCGTGGTCAGTAAGTACTCAGACAGCATTATCGACGGGTTGGAAGGGGTTTCGGCGCAGTACCTGGCCGCTAAGCTTTAACCGAGTTGTCGCACATGACCCACCGTTTTCCGGCCTGCCTGGCCAACCCCGGCCCGATTTGTTCGGGCCTTTTTATGCGTGCTCGCAAATGGCCTGCGGCCCTACGCCAGCGCCTTCAATGCCGCGGCCACCGGCTCGAGGCTTTGCACCTCGCCCCGCTCGCCCCAACACAACGAAACCATCTGCTTACTGGCTTCCACTTTGTACACGTCAGCCGGCAGGGTTTGCAGGTACGGGATAAGCACGCTATCGGCGCACGGCTCGCGCCATTGGTTAACCCATTGCCCCGGGCTCAGTTGCCAATAGCACCAGGTGTTTTCAGCGCCTTTGCGCCGCGCGCGGTGGTATTGCGGGCAGGGGCTAGGCGGCTCGTCCGCCAGCCAGTGCGGCCAATCTTGTTGCGACAATTGCATGCCCAACCCCTGGCTGCGCGCAGCCATACGAATGGCCATGCGCCCTTGTTGGCGGCGCGAGGGACGTAGCCACGCCAAGGGGCTAAGGACTACAGCAACGAGCAGTAATACGATCCACACGGTCATACGATTAGTCCCACAACATTAGGGCTGCCTTTAGCCAGCAATCACAGCCATACTTCGATCATTAGCCTCAGGAGGAGTCACCACCATGCCCTATAAGCACATTCTGGTTGCCTTGGATCTTTCCGAAGAATGCGACCCAGTGATGAAGCGCGCTTATGCGCTCGCCGCCGCCAGCCAGGCCAAGCTGTCGCTGGTGCATATCGTCGAACCAATGGCCATGGCCTTTGGTGGCGACGTGCCGATGGACCTATCCACCCTGCAACAACAGCAATTTGAACAAGCCCGTGAGCGCCTGGACGCCTACTCCGCTAAATACCCGGAACTGGGCGCCGATACGCGTCACTTGGTTTACGGCCAACCGCGCCAGGAAATTCACCGTTTAGCCGCCGAGCAAGGTGCTGACCTGATCGTGGTCGGTAGCCACGGCCGTCACGGTTTGGCATTGCTGCTGGGCTCTACAGCCAATGACGTGCTGCACGGTGCGCCGTGCGATGTGCTGGCGGTACGCTTGAAAAAACCGGAATAACCCGACATTTACGACCGTCGTCCCCGCCTGCGCGGGGATGACGGAAATCAGCGTTATTCGGGCAAATCCCCCGCGCTCATCACCATCGGCCGAATCTTCTGCAACTGGGTTTCCAGCGAATGGGTAATGCTGGTGGACATCGAGAAAAACGTCAGGAAAGCCTTGAGGTTCGAGTCGCCTTCGCACACGTCGTGAATACGCTGCCAGAACGCCTGATTGACCAACTGCAATTGCTGGAACAGCCGCACCAAGCCCTTTAGTTCCCAGTCCGCATGCCGCCCTTCACGAAAGTTGAAGTACTGGCGAGACAGGTACAACGATACGGCCCGCAGAATAAATTCCTGATTATTGGCAAACGGCAGATGGTTAAACGCCATCGGCTTTAGCTTGCCCAGCACCGGACAGGCGCTGGTGGGCATGATCAGCCCGAGCAAGGCGCGTAAGCCCTCTTCCAGCCCCACCTGTTTGCTGTACTCGCGCTCGGGCGTGCGCACCCAGAACTGCGCTTTCTGGAAAGCCGGCAACCCTTGGAAATCTTCGATCACCCGGTGCAAATCCACGGCTGCCGGGCAGTGGCTGAACTGCTCGCGTTTAAGCGGGCAGTTACTGCACTGATGGAACTCCAAGCGTGTCCAGGCCGGCGCCGAACGCGCTCGCTCCGGGTCGTACACACGGTCAAGTTCGATGCGATAACTAAACTCGTGCACATCGTCGAGGGCAATTCTGTACTCGATGGCCATTCAGGTCTCCGCCCGTCAATCAGTCGTCCAGCTCGGCCCAGCGCTCCAACAGCGCGTCCAGCTCTTGTTGTGCGGAATCCAGCAGCGCCATCACCGCAGCACTTTCAGCCGCCGGGCGTTGGTAAAAAGTGGGCCCGGCAATTTCTTCATTCAGTTCAGCGATTTTGCTTTCCTGGGCGTCGATCAGGCCCGGCAAGGCTTCCAATTCACGCTGCAATTTGTAGCTGAGTTTCTTCTTCGCCACTGGTATTTCTACTGGCGCCGCAACAGGCGCAGACACCGGCGCCGGTGCAATGGCTTCCGGCTTGCCGGACTTGCTTTCACCTACGCCCAACAAGCGCGGCGAACCACCCTGACGCAACCAATCCTGATAACCGCCCACGTATTCACGCACCTTACCTTCACCTTCAAACACCAAGGTGCTGGTCACGACGTTGTCGAGGAATGCCCGGTCGTGGCTGACCATCAGCACAGTGCCTTGGAAGTTCGACAGCACTTCCTCCAGCAGCTCAAGGGTTTCAACATCCAAGTCGTTGGTCGGTTCGTCCAGCACCAGCAGGTTCGCCGGTTTGCTGAACAGCTTAGCCAGCAACAGACGGGCGCGCTCACCACCGGACAACGCTTTAACCGGCGTACGAGCACGCTGTGGGCTAAACAGGAAGTCGCCCAGGTAACTCAACACATGGCGGTTCTGGCCATCGATCTCGATAAAGTCGCGGCCCTCGGCGACGTTGTCGATCACGGTTTTTTCCAGATCCAGCTGATGGCGCAACTGATCGAAATAGGCCACTTCCAGACGAGTGCCGACTTCTACCTTACCGGCGGTAGGTTGCAGGTTATCGAGCATCAACTTGAGCAAGGTGGTCTTGCCGGTGCCGTTGGCACCAAGCAGGCCGATACGGTCCTGACGCTGCAGCACCATGGAGAAATCTTTGATCAGCGTCGGGCCGCCCGGATGAGCAAAGC
>NZ_JBBNAH010000063.1:0-1020 GCF_037994325.1 Pseudomonas sp. | reverse complement strand
TCGAGCTGGCGTGATTGAGCAGGCCTTCGCCCATCAGGCTAAGGTTGCCGCCTGCGGTGATAAACGCCCCACGACTCGCTTCGGTAACCAGCAAGCGGTCACGTTCGAGGATTTTCCAAACCTGGTTTTCCTTACCGCCGTCGCAATCGCCGGCGCCGTAGTCACTGCTGCATGGCAGTTCGGTAATACGGGCGGCGTATTTTTCCTGGCGGGTGCTGAGTACGTCGCGCCTGTTGCTGATGCGCTTGGCTTTAAGCGTTAGCTCGCCAGCGCTTTCGATGCTGCCGGAGCGGTTGTCGACCGCATCGGTGGCGGTGATTGCCAGGTTGCCGAGGCTGTAAACGTCGCCGTTTTGGTTGGTAAAGCTGTCGACGTTAAGGGCCATATCCTGGCCGCTAAAAATCAGGCCGGCTTGGTTCAGCAACGTCGATGCATCAAGACGAACAGAGCCAGCACCGCCCAAGGTTCCCTGGTTGCTCAGCGAGCCAGCTTTTATCGAAACATCGGCCGCACTGGTGAGGCTTTTGGTGACGGTCACCGCGCCGCTCGAAACCACCTGCACAGCGCCATCGGCATGGGCTTTATCGGTGAACTCAATCTGCTCGGCCTTGGCCCGTAACTGCCCAGCGCTTACCACCCGCGCCACGGTTAATTTGCCGTTGGCGTCGATCTGAATATCGTCACCGCTGGCCGCCATATCGCCGGCCAGCTTTACCCCGACACCCGCCTCGGTGCCGACTAAACGAATCGCGCCGGCGTACATGCCACCAAGCGCGGAACTGTCGATAGAAACGCCAGGCCTTGAGCTACTGGCATCAGCTTTGGCCGTGGCCGCCAAGGTCGCCGCATCCACGTCGTTGCGGCCGGTTATCACGTTTAGCTGCTGGGCATAAATCGCCGCATTGAGCTTGGCGCTGCGGGTGATCAGGTCGAACTGGCTGATATTGGCGGCGTTAAGGCCGGCGCCATCGATAACGATCTGGCCGCCATCAACATCGAACCGCTTCAGCTGCCCAGCCT
>NZ_JBBNAH010000062.1:0-4387 GCF_037994325.1 Pseudomonas sp. | reverse complement strand
GCCCAGTACGTTCCAACCGCCCGGTGAGGTTTGCGGGTAAGCGGCGGTTTGCCGTTCGGCCAGGGCGACGCTGCCCTTGGTTACGCGTTTACGTGGGGTGTTGATACGCGGCGCGGCCAGATGCGGGTCGACCAGACCCATATAGGCAAACCCTGGGGCAAAGCCGAGGGCGAAGACTTGGTATTCATGGCTGCTGTGCAGTTCGATGACTTGGCTGATCGACAGCCCAGTGCGGTTCGCCAGCAGGTGCAATTCCGGCCCCACTTGCGGGTCGTACCACACCGGAATGCTATGGCTGCGACCACTGCCCTCGCCCGCTGGCTGCAGGTCGCGCAGTGCCTCGTCGATCAACGCCCGCGCCTGCACCGAGCCGATGTGCTGCAAATCGTAGTGCAGCATCAGCGTGGTGTACGACGGCACCAGGTCGATCAAGCCCTCGGCAAACACCGCGCGTAAACGCTGCGCGGCGGCGAGCAGCCAGGGCATATGGGCTTCATCGATTTCATCAAACAGGCGCACCATCAGGCAATCGATGGCGACCACCTCGACGCGCACCTTCATGCCGTGTGCAAACCATCAAGCGCTTCACGAATACGCTGCACGGCGGCCACCGAGCCGGCGTTGTCGCCATGCACGCAGAGGGTGTCGACCTGCAGGTGCAGCAGGCTGCCATCGCTGGCGGTCAGGGGTTGGCCTTTGGCCAGTTGCACGGCCTGGGCAACGATGCGCTCGGGTTCGTGGTGCACCGCGCCGGGCAGGCTGCGTGAGACCAAGTTGCCGTTGCCGTCATAGGCGCGGTCGCTAAAGGCTTCAAACCACAGCGGCACATCGAACTCAGCGGCCAGCGATTGCGCCAGGCTGTTATCGGCGCGGCCCATCAGCATCAGGCGCAGGCCATCACCGTAGCCGGCCACGGCCTGAAATACGGCACGCAGCAGCTTGGCATCGCTCATCATGTCGTTGTACAGCGCGCCATGGGGTTTGACGTATTCCACACGGCCACCTTGCGCGCGCGCCACGCCGGCCAAGGCACCGATTTGGTAATGCAGCATATCGATGACTTCCTGCGCCGAGCAGGCCATGGAGCGCCGACCAAAACCCACCAGGTCCGGATAGGCCGGATGGGCGCCAATGCGCACTTGATGCGCAAGCGCCAAGGCCACGGTTTTGCGCATGCTGCCGGGGTCGCCGGCGTGGAAGCCGCAGGCGATATTGGCGCAGTCGATATAGGGCATTACCTCAGCATCCAGGCCCATGGACCAAGCGCCGAAGCTTTCGCCGATATCGCAATTTAGCAGTGGCATTTCGTTCTCCTATCGCTCCCACGCTGGCGCTTGAATCTGCAAGCCATGCTGGCCCTTGTAGGCGGCGCGCTCGGGTTGCTGCCAGCCGTCCAACAACGCGGCGTCGAGTGTATAGATTTCAACCCCCAGCGGGCGACAAACGCTTAGTGGGTCTTGTGCCTCCGGGCCCCACATCGGCAATGAAAGGTCGCCCCCTGGGCAGGTCGATAGCGCGCAGAGCAAATCGATTTCGGCAAAAAACTCCAGGTAGTCACCCTGCTTTGCCGGGCAAGCTTTCATAAAGTACAGGTCGTCGTCATTCAGGCCGGTGCATTGGAAAACGTTCAGCACGTCGTGCACATCAAACTCGGTGAGGCCGTGGGGCAATACGGCGCGAGTAAGGTTGGAATGGCAGTGGTGATGGAAGTCTTCGCCGGTGAGCATTTTGTTTACGTAGGGGTCACAACGGGTGCCGAGTAGGTCATGCAGGCGGCCGCCGTGTTCGTCGATGCCATAGGCGGCCAGGCTGTCGTCGGTGATGGTCACCAGCGGCCGCAGAAACGGCAGGTTCGACCACAGGCGATCGTAGGTGCTGACGTGGGCGCCTTGCAGTTGCCGGGTGCGCGCGGCCCACAGGCGTTCGCGCGGGTCATTGGCATTCCAGATATTCAAATCGCCAACTTGCGGGCCTACCGGGGTGGTGATGCGGAACACATGCCCAGCCGGGACGTTCCAGGCGCGGCCGGTGCGGATCGGGATTTCAAAGTTTTCGAGCAGCGTGCGGGCGTTTTGCTGCTCGCGGATGCGTTGGTAAAACGCTTCGTCCACCTGCAAGGCCGAGCCTTTGCTGACCTGGTAAGCGGCTGGGTAGTCTTTGTAGGCCTTGGGCATGGTGGGTTCCTTTTATTGACCAATTAGAAGATCAAGGGCTCCGCGATAGAGCTCGCTGCTACGGATACGTCGGCCCGTAGGGTGTGCTGTGCGCACCATTGCGTAAACACGGCAATCGTTTGGTGCGCACAGCACACCCTACAGATCAACAGTGAATCTAGAGCTTCCAGCCGAGCAACAACAAGTGACGTTTATTAGCAAAACCCGTTAGTTTTACTAACCTGTCCAGCCAGCGAACACCGCCCATGCGCAAACTCCCGCCCCTCGCCGCTCTGCGCGCCTTCGAAGCCGCTGCTCGCCTACACAGCGTAGGCAAAGCTGCCGCCGAACTAAACGTCACGCACCCGGCCATCAGCCACCAACTCAAGCAGTTGGAAGCCCATTTCGGCCAAGTGTTGATGGTAAAAAGCGGCCGTGGCGTAACGGTCACCGAAGCCGGTGCGCAGTTGGCGCAATCCTTAAGCTGCGCCTTTGATGCCATGGCCCTGGCCTGCGCGCGGTTGCAGGAGCAAGGCCAGCAATCGACCCTGGTGGTGGCCTGTACGCCGTCGGTGGCTTCGCGCTGGCTAATTCCGCTGCTACCGACCTTTGCCGGCCGCCACCCCGAGGTGCAGTTGCGCATTGTCTATGCCTCGCAGACCGCCGAGCGCATCGACGAGGGCATCGACATTTTGATTCGCCATTGGGACGGCCCCTATCAAGGCCCGTATGAAAGCCTGCCACTGCTCAGCGGTGAGACGCGCCCGGTGTGCAGCCCAAGCCTTTTGGCGCAACTGGAAGACCCGGCAGACTGGCAGCAACTGACCCTGCTACACGACGAAAGCCCACGCGGTTGGCAGGCGTGGTTTGACGCCGCCGGCCTGCCCGCACCGGCGCTGAACAGCGGCATCGTATTTGAGGATTTCAATCTGATGAGCACCGCCGCCATCGCCGGCCACGGCGTGGCGTTGTGCCCGACGGCGTTAATTGAGCAGGACCTAGCCAATAACTACCTGGTGCCGCTCTCGCCCATCAGCGCCAACCACGAGCGGCGTTACCTGCTGCTGCACCGCGCGGGCAGCAGAGGCTTGGTCACGGCCTTTCGCGATTGGCTGATGGCGGATGTCATCGGCAGGTAACGCCGCGCCTTATTTGCCAGTTTTCACCTTGGTCCAGGTGCGTGTACGAATGCGCTCCAAGGCCGGCGGCAACATCTCCACGCTATAGAGCTTGGCTTGCATCTCCGCCGGCGGGTACACGTTAGGGTTATTGCGCAGTTCAGCGCTGATCAAACTATCCGCCGCCTGATTGGGGTTGGCGTAGGACACATAATCGGAGATCGGCGCCACCACCTCCGGGCGCAGCAGGTAGTTGATAAAGGCATGGGCCTGCTCGATGTTCTGCGCATCGCGGGGAATGGCCAGCACATCAAACCAGGCTGCGGTGCCCTCTTTCGGAATGCGGTATTCGATATGAATGCCATTGCCCGCCTCCCTGGCTCGCGCCGCCGCTTGCATGGCGCCGCCCGACCAGGCCAGCGCCACACAGATATCGCCATTGGCCAGGTCGGTGACAAACTTCGACGAGCTGAAATAGGTGATCGACGGGCGCAGTTTATTCAGGTGCGCTTCGGCCTTTTTGTAGTCGTCGGGGTTATGGCTATTGGGCGACAAACCCAGGTACTGCAGCACTTCCGGAATCACCTCGGTGGGCGCATCGAGGAAAGCCACGCCGCACTGGTTGAGCTTGGCGAGAATCTCTGGCTTAAACAGCAAGTCCCAAGAATCCAGCGGCGCGTCGTCGCCGAGAATGGCTTTGACCTTGTCGACGTTATAGGCGATGCCATTGGTGCCCCACATATAGGGCACCACGTAGTCGTTGCCGGGGTCTTTGGCGGCCAGCACGTTCAGCAGTTCGGGGTTAAGGTTTTTCCAGTTGGGCAACTTGCTCTTGTCCAGTTTCTGGAACACCTGGGCCTTCATATAGTTGGGCAAAAAGCTGTCGCTGGGCACCACTAGGTCGTAGCCGGAATGGCCGGACAGCAACTTGGCTTCAAGCACTTCGTTGCTGTCGTAAACGTCGTACTTGGGCTCAATGGCGGTTTCTTTTTTAAAGCCGCTGAGGGTGTCCGGGCCGATATAGTCGAACCAATTGTAGATACGCACCACCGGCTCGGCAGCCATGGCTGTTGCACTGGCCAGCAGCGTTGCGGTGAGGGCCAGGCTGAGCAATTT
>NZ_JBBNAH010000061.1:0-1075 GCF_037994325.1 Pseudomonas sp. | reverse complement strand
ACCTTAACTGGCGCCCATGGGCCGAAGAAGCCCTGGCCGCGCAAGACACCGACGCCTACCAAACCCTGCGCGCCCTGCCCGCGCTGGGCCATATGCCGTGCCTGGCGAACAACCAGGTGCGCTTGTTGATCGACGGCAACGCCACCTTTGAAGCGATTTTCGCCGCCATCGCCAAGGCCCGGCAGGTGGTATTGGTGCAGTTTTTTATCATCCACGACGACGACCTCGGCCGCCGCCTGCAAGCCCTGCTGCTGGAGCGCGCCGCGGCGGGCGTGGCGGTGTATCTGCTGTACGACAGCATCGGCAGTCACGCGCTACCGGGTAGATATGTGCGTACGTTGCGCAACGGCGGCGTCGACGTGCGCGCCTTTAGCACCCATCGCGGCATCCTTAATCGCTTCCAGCTGAATTTTCGCAATCACCGCAAAATCGTCGTGGTCGATGGCGACTTTGGTTTTCTCGGCGGGCTTAATGTCGGCGACGAATACCTCGGCCTGAAAGCACCACTGTCGCCCTGGCGCGACACCCACTTGGAACTACGCGGGCCAGCGGTGGCCTGCTTGCAAGAGTCGTTTGCCGAAGACTGGTTTTGGGCTACCCGCCAGCTACCGCCGCTGATTCTGCCGGAGGCGTACGGCGCCGAAGGCAAACTCTGCCAGGTGCTCACCAGCGGGCCAGCCGATGCGCAGGAAACCTGCTCGCTGTTCTTTGTTGAAGCGATTAACTGCGCCCGCGAACGCCTGTGGATAACCAGCCCGTACTTTATTCCAGATGAATCGGTGTCGGCGGCCTTGCGCCTGGCGGTGCTGCGCGGCGTTGATGTGCGCATCCTGCTGCCCGCGCGCCCGGACCATCGCACCGTCTACGCCGCCTCCAGCCTGTACGCCTTTAACGCCCTGCACACCGGCGTGCGGGTGTTTCGCTACCAGCCTGGGTTTTTGCACCAGAAGGTGGTGCTGATCGACCAGAAAATGGCCGCCATCGGCAGTGCCAACCTGGACAACCGCTCCTTTCGCCTGAACTTTGAAATCATGCTGATCACCGTCGACCAGGACTTTGCCCTGGAGGTGGAGCA
>NZ_JBBNAH010000060.1:0-3672 GCF_037994325.1 Pseudomonas sp. | reverse complement strand
CGCTACCACTGCCGCTTATGCCGAGGCCCGTTGGGCTGAGTTGGAACGCCAGAGCGATCTCGATTGGGATTTGGATGCGATCACTGATCGGCGCGAGGCTGTGGCGTTTTTGCAGCGTTTTGAGAATCGCCTGTGTATCTATTCCAGCTATGTGGAAAAGCTCTATAGCAATTACAGCTTTGTGGTGCCGGAGGCGGAGGAGGGCAGTATCACCATCCTGCCGGACGAGCAGGCCTGGCACGACACCTTTAATGACATTCCGGCCGACGCGGTGGAGCCTACGGGCATTCATATTCTTCCCGGCGAAACCATGGGCTATAGCGGCCTGTACCTGAAAGTTCCGGGCGAGCATCGGTTGGTGGCGTCCAAGGAACTGCCGTTTCAGGAGGGCCTCAAGCTGTTGATTCAGCGCTACCAGGCCAAGGGCGAAAGCTTTCTGCCGGTGTTGATCAAGGGCGATTTACGCGAGTACGAAGCGCGTATGCCGTCCTTGCATCTGCATCGCATCAACCCGGCCAAGTTGGTCAAGTGCTCGAAGCTGGACGTCGATACCATCAAGGGCGCCATTGCTGATCACCTGATCGGGCTGTTTCGCCAGCATTGAGCACGATGGCGTTACGCCAGTGTGATTTCTCGTAACAGTCGCCCATCCCCTCGCCTAACGCGCGCTGTGCAAACTCGACTATGGGTCGGGCCTCTGTTGCTCTCCAGGTTCTTATAGTGACGCCATGGATTTATGCCGCGCTCTCGCGCCCGTAGGTCTGGCCACAATAAGAATAAGGAAATCGCCATGCGCTCGCCCCGTAGCCTTGCCGCACTTGGTTATACCGCCCTGCTCACTGGCACTCTGTTGGCTGGCCCTGCTCAGGCCAAGCTGGAGGCCATGGCTGATAGTGAGCTGTCGAATGTCACCGGCCAGGCGTTTATCAACCTGACCACCGACGCCAATGCCGGCATCAACTACACGCGGGTCAACTTGGGGGTCAACCTCGATACCCAGCTGAATATGAAAAAGCTTCAGCTCGGCCAGTACAACGACAGCGTTACCCGGCCGGGTGAAGTGGCCGGCTCTTCCGACATCCTGATCAATAACTTTGCCCTCGGCACCGTCAATGCCGACGACAGCATCAACGCGTTCAAAATCGCCAACCCGTTTATCGAACTGGCCTACGAAGGCAACAAAGTCATCGGTGTACGCATTGGCTTTGGCGAAGCCAAGGGCACGTTGTCCGGCGATATCGCCAGCCTCACCGGTAACGTGCCGGTGCATATCAAAGGCACGGCAGACGCGGTGTACAACGCCTCCACCGGGCTGCAGCAGTTTATCCTTGGGGTCGGCGGCATTTACCGCACGAGCGTGCTGGAGGGCGATGCGCAGTTGGTCGCCAGCAACGGCACTGCCGACCCCGTGCGCGGCACCCTGGCCGGGGTTAAAAATGGCGATGGGCTCAGTTGCACCAGCGGCTGCCTGCCGGGCATTTCCGATGCGGCGCTGGCGCTGATCAAGTCCAACGGTTGCGCCCTGCTGGGCATTCAGACCTGCTTTAACCTCGACCAATTTAAATCGTTACCGGTGGGCAACCTCGGCGTTGCCGATCAGGCCGGCACGGCCGCCATTGAAGGCGCGGCCAAGGGCTTTTTTATCTCGCTGCAAACCAAGGATGTGGCCTGGCGCGACATGGACAGCAACAGCTTTATGACCGCCCTCAAAGGCGCCTTTATGAACATGCCCAAGTACAGAGACGCCAACGGCAATATGGTTTCGCCGATCAATATCGACTTTAACCAGGCGTTCAACGGCATTCCCCGGCAGGACACCTGCCTGGGCTCTGCGACCTCCGGGTGCTGAGATGAAAGCCACTCTGCTGTTTGCTCTGGCGCTGCTGGGCGCCAGCACCTTGGCCCGGGCGGAAATGCAGGCCCTGGATGACCAAGAGCTGTCGGTTGTGCAGGGCGCAGGCTTTGGTTTTGTGCTGGACAACATCCTGCTTGATGCCAACAACGCCACCATCACCATCAACGACATCACCAACGGCAGCGGCCAGAACGTGCCGATTTCGGTGAAGGAGTTTTACCTGGGCGCTACGGGCAGCAACAAGGGCGCCAACCTCAATCCGGTGACCATTGGCCGCCTGAGTTCACCCTTTACCCTGGACCTGAACAAAGGCGAAAACCTGCGCACCCTGCGCGACGATGGCGTGTGGGTACAGACCACGCCAAGCAACGTCGCCGTGCTGGCGCTGACCTTTCCGGAGCGCCTCACCGGCAGCGCCGGCCAGGCCTGTATTTCCGGTTACGCCGCTGCGGGTAGCAACTGCTCCAGCCGCGCCAGCGAGAAGGCCGACCTGGGGATTCGCTTTGATTTTCAGGTCGCCGCCGGGCGCACTGATATTTTAAATATCGACATTGCCGAGCTGGCCATGGACGGCTCGTATCTACGCCTGTGGGGCGACAGCGCGCGTAGCCAGTTGGTCGGCGAAATGCGCCTGAACCTCTACGCCAAAAGCCTCACGGTGATGTCTTGCGCCGCTGGCGCCACTAACTGCGCCACCGCTGCCGAGCAGGAAGCGCGCACCATCACCTTGAGCAACACCTACGCCAATATTGCCCTGGGCTACGGCAAAACCCAGCCGCTGCTGTTTGACGTCAACAGCAACGGCCAGTTTGTGCTGGAACTGCCCAACCCTACTGCCGGCGGCACCACTGCCGCGCAGCGCAACACCCTGGCCAGCGACTTCTACGCCAACGCGCCGCGTACCAATATCGTGATCGACAACCTTAAAGTCGGCAGCGGTAACTACAACACCGGCGGCTACAACTTTGGCTACAACACCCTGCAAGGCCTGAGCATCAACTACCTGAAGGTGACCAGCCATGACCTTTAAACGCATCGAATGGTTGCTGTTGTGGGTTGCCCTGTTAGTGCCGGCGTTTGCCCATAGCGAATTACAGCCGATGGCCGATGACGCCTTGAGCGAAACCAGTGGGCAGGGCGGTGTGTATCTGTCCGGCGACTTCAGCATCAATAAAAACGGCGGCGTACTGTGGAGCACGCCCAGCAGTAACACCGCCAGCACTTGGACCGCCAACCAACGCAGCTGCGCCACCCTGGGCGCCAGTTCGCCGGAAGACTGCGGCATGCGCATCGCCATCCGCGCGGAAGCGGCTGGAGGCTGGTATGTGATCGACAATCTGAAAGGCGTTTTCAGCTTTGACGGTCTGACCCTGCGTACGCGCTTTATCGACAGTGGCTTCAATGGCGATGGCGCCACCTTTAGCCAGGACACGCTGGAATTCGGCCTGCCCAACGAAGTGAAATTCCAGGACACCCGCCTGACCTTCGCCGTGGCCAACAACGGTGGTTGGCGCAACAAGGCTGGCACGGCGGCCAATGGCGGCGATGCCACCTACCAGCAGACCAATATTTTCTCGGCAAAGATCGACGGCAGCATTCGTATGCAAGGCAACGTGCTGGTCTTCCCGAAAAATTAACAGCCGAAAGCTGAGGAGTAAGCCAATGCGCCATCTGTTGCTGCTCTTGCCGCTGCTCTGTTTTAGCCTGCCTGCTTCGGCCATGCAGGCGCTGGATGACGATAGCCTGGCCAGCGTCAACGGCCAGTCCGGCATCAGCATGGAAATCAACGGCGGCGGCTGGTCGGCCAGTAACGTCAG
>NZ_JBBNAH010000059.1:0-15714 GCF_037994325.1 Pseudomonas sp. | reverse complement strand
CTGCGGGCTGCTTTCAACCGGCGCTAGCGGTGTTTCTTCGGCGTGGGCAGCCATGGCGATAAACAACGATGCAGCGAACAACACGGGCAGTGGACCTTGGCGCATCGGCTTTCCTTATTGGCGTGATCGCAACGCTGAAGGGCTTATGGCAGTACCAATTTAAACGGCTTGACCACAACGTTAGCGTATACACCGGCAGCGCGGTAAGGGTCGGCATCGGCCCAGGTTTGCGCGGCAATCAGCGATTCAAACTCGGCGACGATCAAGCTGCCACTGAACCCCGCAGCGCCGGGGTCATTGCTGTCCACGGCTGGGTGGGGGCCGGCGAGTACCAGACGGCCTTCGCTTTTCAGCTGTTCCAGGCGCGCCAGGTGAGTAGGACGTGCGGCCAAACGCTTGTCCAGGGAATTGGCCACGTCGGTGGCGATAATCGCGTAGAGCATGTCAGTCCTTAGTTTTGCTGGCGGGAGAGGTGTCGGCATCAACGGGCTTGGGCACGTCATGAATGTGGCGGGCCAAGTAAATGCCCTGGCCGATCAAGAACAGCAGGGTCATGCCCAAGCTGCCGAACACTTTGAAGTCGACCCAAATGCTCGGAAAGGTAAACGCTACAAATAAGTTGGCGCTGCCGCTGACGATAAAGAACACGATCCAGGCGATATTCAGCCGGGTCCAGATGGCGTCGGGTAGGCCCACGGCGTGGCCCATCATGCGTTGAATCAGCACCTTGTCACCGATGAAATGGCTGCCGAGGAAGGCCAGGGCAAACAGCCAGCTCACCACCGGCGCTTTCCACTTCAAAAATGTTTCGCTGTGAAAGGCCAGCGTCAGGCTACCGAATACCAAGCAGGCGATCAGGGTGAGCCATTGGCTCTTTTCCAGGCGGCGCTGAACGATAAAGAAAATGCCGTACACCACAATGGAACTGACGATCAACACCGCGGTGGCGCTGAAAATACCGCCTAGCATGTAGGTGTAGCCGAAGAGTTCGATGGCGCGGGGTTCAAGCTTGAAGACGAGGAAAAACAGGATAAGCGGGATGAAGTCGAGGAATTGTTTCACAGTGGCAAGCCAGAAGCAGGATGTGCCGGCATAATAACAAACCCAAACCGTAGGGATAGGCGCAGCGGCGCAGAGTTTGCGCCGCCGCGTGGTTTTTTCCCACTAACTGTTGCGGCCCTGCGCGTTCTATTGAATACAGCGCTTCGTTTTTACTGAGAGAAAGTCTTGATGATTGTTGACCTGCACTGCCATAGCACCGCTTCCGACGGCGCCCTTGCGCCCGCCGTAGTGGTCGCCCGCGCCCATGAGCGCGGCGTGCGGGTTCTGGCCCTGACCGACCACGACACCCTTGAAGGCCTCGACGAAGCACGCAACGCTGCCAATAGTCTGGACATGCAACTGATCAACGGCATTGAGCTGTCGTGCATGTGGGGCGGGGCGACTATTCATGTACTCGGTTACGGTTTCGCCGCCGATGCCCCCGCACTGCTTAAGGCTATTGCCGACCTACATAGCGGCCGCTGGCTACGCGCCGAAGAGATTGATCGGCGCCTGGCCCTCAAAGGCATGCCCGGCGCATTAGATGGCGCCCGCGCCATTCAGCAAGAACTCGGCGACAGCGGCAACGCTCCAGCCCGTCCGCACTTCGCCGACTTCCTCGTGCGTGCCGGCTACGTCAAAGACCGTGGCGAGGCGTTCCGTAAATGGCTGGGGTCGGGCAAGCTCGGCGACGTCAAACAGCATTGGCCAAGCCTGGAGGACGCCGTGCGTACCCTGCGTGAAGCCGGCGCTTGGGTGAGCATGGCGCACCCTTGGCAATACGATTTCACCCGCAGTAAACGGCGCAAACTGGTGATCGACTTTGTCGCCGCCGGTGGTCAGGCGCTGGAAGTGGTCAATGGCATGCAGCCGGCCGAGCAAGTAGGTGGCCTGGCGATTCTTGCCCGTGAGTTCGGTCTGCTGGCCAGCGTCGGCAGTGACTTCCACGCGCCAGGTGATTGGTCGGAGTTGGGCATGTACCGCCCGCTGCCCGACGACCTGGCGCCCCTGTGGCTGCGCTTCGATCATGTCCCACACGCTGCTGCCGGCTGAGCCGCTGGCCTTTGATAAGAGAGCTCCCGTGAGTCAATTTTTCCAGGTGCACCCGGAGAACCCGCAAGCGCGGTTGATCAAACAGGCGGTGGAGATCATTAAAGGCGGCGGTGTGATCGTCTATCCCACCGACTCTTCCTACGCCGTCGGCTGCCATATCGGCGATAAAACCGCCGTGGAGCGCATCCGTCGCCTGCGTCAGTTGGACGACAAACACAACTTCACCCTGGTTTGCCGTGACCTGTCGCAGCTAGGCCTGTTCGCCAAGGTCGATACCGGCGCTTTCCGCCTGCTCAAAGGCCATACGCCCGGGCCGTACACCTTTATTCTCAACGCCACCCGTGAAGTGCCGCGCATGCTCCTGCACCCCAAACGCCGCACCATCGGCCTGCGCGTGCCGGGCCATCCGATTGCCCAAGCCTTGTTGGAAGAGTTGGGCGAACCGCTGATGAGCACGAGCCTGATCTTGCCCGGCGAAAAAGAGCCGATGAGCGACCCCTACGAAATGCGCCAAATCCTTGAACACCAGGTTGACCTGATTCTCGATGGCGGCTTCGGCGGCCTGGAAGCCTCCACGGTGGTCAGCCTGGTGGACGATGAAGTGGTGCTGGTGCGCGTGGGCTGTGGCGATCCACGGCCGTTCGGGGCTGATGCCTAGATGTTGAAAGGAACCACTGCTTGAGCCTGGTCGACCCGCAACGCCGTGTACTGTCGGGCATGCGCCCCAGCGGCCGTTTGCACCTGGGCCATTACCATGGCGTATTGAAAAACTGGGTCAAGCTGCAGCACGAATATGAGTGCTTTTTCTGCATCGTCGACTGGCACGCACTGACCACCGATTACGACGACGTTGGCCAGATCGCCGGCCACGTCATGGATATGGCCGTGGATTGGCTGGCCGCCGGTGTCAGCCCTAGCTCGGCAAACCTGTTTATTCAATCGCAAGTGCCCGAGCACGCCGAGCTGCACCTGCTGCTGTCGATGATCTGCCCGCTCAGTTGGCTGGAACGCGTGCCCTCGTATAAAGAGCAGCAAGACCAACTGCAGCACAAAGACCTCAGCACCTACGGTTTTCTCGGCTGCCCGCTGCTGCAAGCCGCCGATATTTTGCTCTACCGTGCCGGCCTGGTGCCGGTCGGCTCAGACCAACTGCCGCATATCGAATTCGCCCGCGAAGTGGCCCGGCGCTTTAACCACTTATATGGTCGCGAGCCCGGCTTTGAAGCCAAGGCTGAAGCGGCCATTCTGCGTCTGGGCAAAAAAACCGCCAAACTTTACAACAGCCTGCGCCAAGCCTTTCAGGAGCGCGGCGACGTTGAAGCGCTGGATACGGCGCGCGCCCTGCTCAAAGAAGTACAAAGCATCACCCTGGGCGATAAAGAACGCCTATTTGGTTATCTCGAAGGCGGCGGTAAAGTGCTGCTGCCAGAACCCCACGCTTTGCTCAGCGAATCGCCAAAAATCGTTGGGCTGGACGGCAGCAAAATGGCCACGTCCCATTTCAAGGGCGGCAATAGCAACGCCATTTACTTGCGCGACACTCAGGCGGAGATAGAAGACAAACTGCGGCGCATGCCTACCGACCCGGCGCGCGTGCACCGCGTCGACCCTGGCGAGCCAACGCGTTGCGCGGTCTGGCAGTTGCATAAGGTTTACTCCGATGAACCCACGCGCGAATGGGTGGAGCAGGGCTGTCGCAGCGCCGCTATTGGCTGCATCGACTGCAAAGGCCCGGTGATCGAGGCGGTGCAGGCCGAACTGAAACCGCTGCACCTGCGCGCACTGGACTACCAAAGCAGCCCGGAACTGGTGCGCAACATCCTCGCCGAAGGCGCCGAACGGGCGCGCGACGAGGCGCGGGAAACCCTCACCGAGGTGCGCAGCGCCTTGGGTTTGAATTATCGCTAGTCTTGAATGATCGCCAGTAAGGAACCTATGCAGGACACCACCCCCAGCGAAGTGGACAGCCAGGCCGGCGCCCAACAGGAGCTGCCGTTCGCCTTGGTGTACGGCAAGGCCGTCACCGAAATGCCGGTGGACCTGTATATCCCCCCCGACGCCCTAGAGGTGTTCCTCGAAGCCTTTGAAGGTCCGCTCGACCTGTTGCTGTACCTGATCCGCAAACAAAACATCGACGTGCTCGATATCCCGGTGGCGGAAATCACCCGCCAATACATGGGTTACGTTGAGCTGATGCAGTCGGTACGCCTGGAGCTGGCCGCCGAGTACCTGGTGATGGCGGCCATGCTCGCCGAAATCAAATCGCGCATGCTCCTGCCGCGCTCGGCCGAGGCCGAAGAAGAGGAAGACGACCCGCGTGCTGAGCTGATCCGCCGCTTGCAGGAATACGAACGCTATAAAGCCGCCGCCGAAGGTATCGACCAAATCAGCCGCGTCGGCCGCGACCTCACGGTGCCGCGCCTGGATGCCCCGGAGGCCCGCGCGCGCAAGCTGTTGCCCGACGTCAGCCTGGAAGAACTGCTGCTGTCCATGGCCGAAGTACTGCGCCGTAGCGATATGTTTGAAAGCCATCAAGTCACCCGCGAGCAACTGTCCACCCGCGAGCGTATGAGCGAGGTGTTGGAGCGTTTGAAAGGTGGCGCATTTGTGCCGTTTGTCAGCCTGTTTCTCGCCGAAGAGGGCAAGCTTGGCGTGGTGGTGACCTTTATGGCGGTGCTGGAATTGATCAAAGAACAATTGGTCGAGTTGGTGCAAAACGAGGCTTTCGGGCCGATTCACGTACGTGCGCGTGGCGAATGAGACCCTCCCTGACATGAACCTTAACGACCCTAAAGAGCTGGCCTCGCTGCTCGAAGCCTTCTTGCTCGCCAGCGGCAAACCGCAGTCACTCGAGCGCCTGTTCGAACTCTTTGAAGAAGGCGAACGCCCGGAACCTGCGGTATTCAAAAAAGCCCTCGTCGTGCTGGAGAAATCCTGCGCCGGGCGCGCTTTTGAGCTGAAAGAAGTCGCCACCGGTTACCGCATTCAAGTACGCGAAATGTACGCGCCCTGGGTCGGCCGCCTGTGGGAAGAGCGCCCGCAACGCTACTCGCGCGCCATGCTCGAAACCCTGGCGCTGGTCGCCTATCGCCAGCCCATCACCCGCGGCGAAATCGAAGATGTACGTGGCGTGGCAGTCAACAGCCATATCGTCAAAACCCTGCTCGAGCGTGAATGGATCCGCGTGGTTGGCTACCGCGACGTGCCAGGCAAACCGGCCATGTTTGCCACTACCAAGCTGTTCCTTGATCACTTCAACCTGAAAAACCTCGACGAACTGCCACCGCTCGCCGCCCTGCGCGAACTGGAGCCCGAGCCTATGCTCGGCTTCGATCAAGACGACCTGCCGGTACCCGAAGGCCTGCAAGCGCGCGCCGATACCGCCACCGAAGGCGAAGAGGGCGCAGCGCCCGAACCTAGCGAAGAGAAAAGCTTCGGCAGCCTGCTGGCCGAACTGGACATGATGGAAGAAGGTCTGAAAACCGACTTCGACGACTTGCCTGACGACTACGACCCACCGGTACCTGAAGGCCTGCAAGCGCGTGCCGACATGGCCCTCGCTGCAGACGATGAAGACGAACAGCCCATGTCCGCCGAAGAGGCATTGCAGGTGTTGCGCAGCAAGGTTGCCACTCAAGCAGTGACGCCACCGCCAGAGCCCGACGAAGAAAGCGAAGAAGAAGCCCTGGCCCGCGCCATCCGCGAAGAACAGGAATACTCCCGAGACTAATGACAGCTATGGGTGACACGAAAAATCCCTGCATCAGCCTGTGCGAATTCGAAGAGCGGATATGCCTCGGCTGTGGGCGCAGCAAGGATGAAATCAAAGCCTGGAAGAAAATGGACAAACCGGAAAAGCGCGACGTACTGGCCGAAGCGGCGCAACGCCTGAAGGCCATGGGTGGCAAGCCCCGCAAGAAAAAGCGCAAATAACCTCTGGCCGTGCCTAGCGGTGGCGGCAGAGGCTTCGATAAAACCTGCACTTGCCGCTGCGCTCGTGGACTAAGGCTCATCAGTCTTTTTACCGACGAGCGCCCATGTCCGACCCTGCGATTGAAAAGAAACTGTTCCTGGCCTTGCTGGCGGCAGTAACCGTCGCCTTTGGCTGGATTTTGCTGCCGTATTACGGCGCGGTGTTCTGGGCCGTTATCCTGGCCATTTTGTTCAATCCGGTGAATCGTTGGCTGGCCCGGCGGCATCAGGGTTCGCGCAACCTGACGGCGTTGACCACGCTGATAATCTGCCTGTGCATCGCTATTTTGCCGGTGGTGTTCACCACCGCGTTACTGGTGCAGGAAGCGGGCGAGTTGTACCGGCGCATTGAAAGCGGCGACCTCGATATTGGTGCCTATATCGTCGAAATAAAGCGCCACTTGCCGCACTATGTGCAGGTGCAGATGGACCGCTTCGGGTTCGGCAACCTTAATGGGCTCAAAGATAAAGCCATCACGGGTGCGATGCAGGGCAGCCAGGCGGTGGCTAGCCAGGCGTTCACCCTGGGGCAGAACACCTTCGAGTTTCTGATCAGCTTCGGCATCATGCTGTATCTACTGTTCTTCTTTCTGCGTGATGGCCAAGAATTGGTACGCAAGATTCGCACCGCCATACCGCTAAACGAAGGCCAGAAACGCCGCCTGCAGCTGCGCTTCACCCGCGTGGTGCGCGCCACCGTCAAAGGTAACGTGTTGGTGGCTGTTACTCAGGGCGCCTTGGGCGGCTTGGCGTTCTGGTTTCTCGGCATCAACAGCCCGTTGCTGTGGGCGGTGTTAATGGCCTTTTTGTCGCTGCTGCCAGCGGTAGGTGGCGGCATCGTTTGGGTGCCTGTCGCGGTTTACTTCCTGGCGACCGGAGCGATTTGGCAGGGCGTGGCGTTGAGCGTGTTCGGTGTGCTGGTGATCGGTATGGTCGACAACGTGCTAAGGCCCATTTTGGTAGGCCGCGATACGCAAATGCCGGACTACATGATCTTGCTCTCGACGCTCGGTGGGCTGACCATCTTTGGCCTCAATGGCTTTGTTATCGGCCCATTGATTGCGGCACTGTTCCTTTCGTGTTGGGGAATTTTCACCAGTGGCCGCAAGACTGTGCGGCTGCCGTCCTAGTAGCGCGAGGGGATAGGGCTTTTCCTACCAGTTGAAGTGGGGTGACTGACATAGCCCTGTGGGTGGCCTGCGGAAAATTGCAATTTTTCCGCGCAGGCCCAAGCCATGTCCTCTCCAGTTACCGTTGTAGAGCCCTTCGTCAGCGTTGTTATTCCCACCTATAACTACGGTTATCTACTGCACCGCGCCTTGTGTTCGGTCATTGCACAGCAAACGGCGGACGTCGAAGTGCTGGTGATCAATGACGGTTCAACCGATGAGACCGAAGAGATCTTCGCTCGCTTTCAACGCTCCACCGGTTCCGATGTGCATATGATCAGTCAACCTAATTGCGGTGTCGCCGCGGCGCGTAATCGTGGCGTCCGCGCTGCTCGTGGCCGTTATGTGTTTTTTCTCGATGCAGATGATGAACTTCTGCCTGAGGGCTTGGCTGCTCTGCGCCAAGCCCTGGTCAGCCAGCCGGATGCTGGCATGGTATTGGGCGCGTACCTATCGGTGAATGCCGCAGGGACTGAACGCTTGCGCTTGCCAACCCAGGTGGCGGGGAGTGCTAGTGAACGCATTTGCCGTTATCTGTTGGAAAAGAAAATTGCGGTGTCCCACAGCCGCTCGCTGTTTCGCCGCGATTTACTCCTGCAACGCCCCTACCCAGAGAAACTCCGTAGCAGCGAGGATGTAGCGGTGTTTGCCTGCTTGCTGGCGAGCGCAACAGTGGTGACTACCGACACTCCGGTGGCCAGAATCCATAAGCACGCCGATAGCCTGCGGCATCGCCGCGCCGACCAGTTTTTTGCCCGGCAACTGGTCGCCGAGGTGTTCGCTTCGCTTCCAGGCGATTGCCAACGCTATCGCCAGCGCTATGAAGCGCAACGCTATTTGTCGTTGTTTCGCGCGGCGGCGCGCCGTGGCGATCAGCATTCGGCAGCGGGTTTGTACCGCCAAGCCCTGCGCTTATGGCCATTCCAGGCTTTGCGTCTGTGCTATCTGCATACGTGGGTGCGCGTTAACTTTGCCTGGCGCTAGCGTCAACTATCTATCTATCCGCACAAAAAAAGCCCGCCGAAGCGGGCTTTTTGCTGACGTTGAGATCAGTCGTCGCTGCTCATGATGCCGAAAATCTGCAACAGGCTGACGAACAGGTTGTAGATCGAAATGTACAGGCTGACGGTGGCCATGATGTAGTTGCGCTCGCCGCCATGAATGATCTGGCTGGTCTGGAACAGGATGCACACCGACGAGAACAGCACGAAGCCAGCGCTGATTGCCAGCTGCAGGCCGCTGATCTGGAAGAACATGCTGACCAATACTGCGCCCAGCAACACGAAGAAACCCGCGGTGATAAAGCCGGCGAGGAAGCTCATGTCTTTACGGGTGGTCAGCACATAGGCCGATAGGCCGCAGAACACCAGCGCTGTCATGGCAAAGGCCGACGAAATAACTTCGGCGCCATTGGCCATGCCAATGTAGCGGTTAAGGATTGGGCCGAGGGTGTAGCCCATAAAACCAGTGAGGGCGAAGGTGGAAACCAGGCCCCAGGCTGAATCACGCAGTTTTACGGTAAGGAAGAACAGGCCGTAGAAACCGATCAGTACAACGAAAATGTTTGGATAGGGAACGCGCATCTGCTGGGCTACATAAGCGACCACGCCGCTGAAGGCGAGGGTCAGGGCCAGCAGCCCGTAGGTGTTGCGCAGTACGCGGCTGACTTCTTGCTGCTCGACCTGCGCATGGCCGAGTGCGTAATCTTGTTCGTGCATGGCGACACTCCTTATAGACGGCTTAGTGGGTTCCGTGACCCGTAGTCGTTAGCGACTATAACAGAGCACTTTGGCCTGCCAACCCAGCAGAGTTTGACAGTGTGTTTCCTTCCGGTATTATTCCGCCCGCACTTCGGAGGTGTGGCCGAGCGGTTTAAGGCAGCAGTCTTGAAAACTGCCGACTGTAACAGGTCCGTGAGTTCGAATCTCACCGCCTCCGCCATCTGAGTAAAACAAAAGCCCCGCGTATGCGGGGCTTTTGTTTTTCCGGGGTTTGCGCTTTTAGCGTGATGCGCTGGCCGGCACACAGCCTGTGTTTGCGCCGCCGGTCAGGGTTTCGACATTGTCGAGCACCTTATTGCCCTGGTTAACCTTGCCAGCGTTTTCCGCCGCTTGTACGCGTTGGGTGTAGCCGGCCGAGTTGCCGCTCAAGTTCTGCTGTGTTTCCAGCACCGAATTGGTGATCGCCAGCAGGCTGCGGCCGGTGGAGATAAGGTCGGCGGTTGCGTTTGGCGCGCAAGGGCCGTTAGCCGTTTGTACGTTATTCAGGCCCTGGCTTTGTGTGTTCTGCGGCAAGCAGCCAGCAAGTGTGGCCAGCAGTGGCAATGCGATCAGTGCGCCGAATGTTCCTTTGACGTTCATTTTCTTCTCCCTAAGTAGTCACCGGGCTAACGGATACTTGGCCTTGACCGGATGCCAAGGCGATTGCGGGAGTCTATGGGTCGTCTCAGGCTGCAGGAATAGTACGGGTGTACTACGGCCAGGCACGCGCAACGCTGTTAGGGTCTTGCTCGCTGCGGGGTAGCCGCTTAGGGTGGTGTCGCTGCATCTGCCCAAGAGTTACTGCAAGGATTGCTTATGTCTGCGACTGCTTTGCGTGCGCACGATACAGAACGCGCCCAGGCGGTGGTGCGTCTGATCATCACGCCGATCGCCGTTTCTTACATGTTGTGGGTCTACCACAAGTCGATTATCGAGCCGGAGCTGGCCTGGCTGATTTCCGCCCTGGGGGTGGTCTTTCTGGTCGTCTCAGTACTGCTTTGGCTTGATATCCGTCGCCGGCCCGGCCATCGCCCGGTTCGGCGACTGCTCACCATGCTCACTGATTTCAGCTGTATCACCGTGACTATGGCGATCGGTAGCGCGGCTATGCTGCCGGTGTACGGCATCTTGCTCTGGGTAACGGTGGGTTATGGCTTGCGCTATGGCTCCCGTTACTTGCTGGCGTCGACCATTTTGGCGGTGTGCTCGCTGGCAATCACTGCCAACGCTTCCGCCTACTGGCAGTCGCAACCGTTCCTGATCGTGACGTTGCTGATCACCACGGTGATGGTGCCTGGCTATATGCATGCTCTGCTCAAACGCACGCGAATTGCCGCCGAAGCGGAGCGGGCGGCGCTGTTGGCAAAGTCGCAGTTTCTCGCCCAGGCCAGTCACGATTTACGCCAGCCGATTCACTCCATCAGTCTGTTTACCGCGTGCCTGCGCGATGGTCGCCTTGATGCCGAGCAGCAGCGCTTGGTGGACAACGTCGATAAATCGCTGCACAGCGTCTCGCGGCTGTTTCGCTCGATTCTCGATATGTATTCGCTGGACAGTGGGCGTGTAACCCCACACGTGGAAACCCTGGCGTTGCATACCTTTCTGCAGCAGTTGATCCAGCAAAACACCGAGGCCGCACGTTGGGCCGGCGTGCCGATTCGCCTGCGTTGCCCACCGATATACGTGCGTGCCGACCCAGGGCTGTTGACCACCATGCTGCAGAACTTGCTCTCCAATGCGCTGAAGTACGCGCCGGGTCGCCCGCTGCTAATCGGCTGTCGCCTGCGTGGCGATACGCTTTCGGTGGAGATGTATGACAAAGGTGAGGGCATTGCCGAGGCCAACCTCAGCAGTATCTTTGACGAGTTCTATCGAGTTCGCCAAGCGCGCGGCAAAGACGTTGAAGGCATGGGCTTGGGCCTTGCCATTGTTAAGCGGCTTGGTGAGCTAATGGGGCTCAGCATTCGAATCCGTTCGGTGGTTGGCAGCGGCACGCTGGTGGCGATCGACGGCTTGCCTCGTGCTCCTGCGCCAGCGGCGAAAAGCACGCCCGCAGCGGGGCGAAACTGCACGCCGCCTATGCTCGACGGTTTGCGTATCTGCCTGATTGAAGACGATCAAAACGTGCTGCTGGCGACCGCGACGCTGTTGCAAAAATGGGGCTGTCGCGTCGAGACCTACGGTTCAATCCCGCGCGCCAATAATCCTTTTGATCTGGTGATTACCGACTTTGATTTGGATACCGAAGCCTCAGGTGCCGACTGCATCGCCTACGTGCGCCAACTAAGTGGGCGTAATATCCCGGCCATTATCGTGACTGGCCATGACGTGCGGCGGGTGCAAGAGGCGGTGAATGACGCGGAAATTCCGGTGCTGTCCAAACCCGTTCACCCGGCCGAACTGCGCTCGCTCTTGGTCGCGCTGAAGTTGGAGCGGCAAGCACACTAGTTCAGACCGGCCTTTGCTGCCAGGGCCGCCGCCGCTGCGCGGGTGGTGACATCGAGGGTGTGCAGTAATGAGGAAACATGGATACGCACGGTAAACGGTGAAATATCCAGCTCGCGGGCGATTTCCTTGTTTGACAGCCCGCGTGCCACCAGCAGCAATACCTCGTGCTGGCGGGGCGTCAATTGATCCACTGCGCTGCCTTCTTTGGCGAAGGAGGGGAGGCCTGCCGGACCAAGGGTGAGGACAAACTCGCCGGCGCGAACGGCATGCAGCGCCTGGGCAATTTCATCAGGCGGCGTAGCTTTGCCGATAAAACCGTCTGCGCCCGCCACCATTACTTCGTCAATCAAGGTACGGTTCTCAACCATCGAGACGATGACTATCGAGCTGCGCTTGAATGTCTTGCGCAATGAACTGACCGCCTTAGGCGATTGCCCAGGGAACAGCAAGTCGAGCAAAAACAAGCTTGGCGCCGGTCCCTGGTGGGCCAGGCGCAACACTTCGTCCATGTCGCCGGCCTCATGGATGCTGGCGCTAGGGAACTCGCGCTGCACGATCCGGCCAAGTCCATCGCGGAACACCGGGTGGTCGTCAGCAACTATGATGCGGTCATGTTGTGGTTGTTCTGAGGCATGAGCGTCGTCAGTCATTTTCTCAGCCTAAATTTATATTCCACACGATGCCACCCTCTACGTCTCAGTATGACGAGCTGCTTAGCGCCGCTGCGTAATACCGGGCGGCTTTATTCAATATTCTGACGTTGGCTATTTGACTGTTATGCGCCAAGCTAGGCCATGCAGAGACTTTTTTGTTAAGGTGTTCGCCATCCCATGAGACCGCTTTGATAAGCGGCTTTGACGCACAAAGAGGTGTCGCTTGATTAGGGTGCTAGTGGTCGATGACCACGATCTGGTTCGAACCGGTATTACGCGCATGCTTGGCGACATTGATGGCCTGCAGGTCGTCGGTCAGGCTGACTCAGGTGAGGAGTCGCTGAAAAAGGCCCGCGAGGTTAAACCGGACGTTGTCCTCATGGACATCAAGATGCCCGGTATCGGTGGCCTGGAAGCCACCCGCAAATTGCTTCGCAGCCACCCCGACCTCAAAGTGATCGCCGTCACTGTGTGTGAGGACGACCCGTTTCCCACGCGCCTGTTGCAGGCCGGTGCGTCCGGTTACCTGACTAAAGGGGCGGCGCTGGAAGAAATGGTTCAGGCCATTCGCATGGTGTTTGGTGGGCAGCGTTACATCAGCCCGCAAATCGCACAGCAGTTGGCGTTGAAGTCGTTCCAGCCGCAAACCAGCGGCTCGCCGTTCGACTTGCTGTCCGAGCGGGAAATCCAGATTGCCCTGATGATTGCCGGCTGCCAGAAGGTGCAGACCATTTCCGACAAGCTTTGCTTGTCGCCGAAAACCGTGAACACCTACCGCTATCGCATTTTCGAAAAGCTGGAAATCACCAGTGACGTGGAGCTGGCGTTGCTAGCTGTACGCCACGGGATGGTCGATGCCACCAGTTGAAATGAGCGAACCGTTTGACTCCAGCGCCTTTCTTGCCACCAGCAGTGGGCGGCCCGGCGTGTATCGAATGTTCGATGCCGACGCCAAGCTGCTGTACGTGGGTAAAGCCAAAAACCTGAAAAAACGTCTAGCCAGTTACTTCCGCAAGACTGGGCTGGCGCCGAAAACTGCAGCCTTGGTGGCGAAGATCGCGCAGATCGAAACCACCATCACCGCCAACGAAACCGAAGCATTGCTGCTTGAACAGACGCTGATCAAGCAATGGCGGCCGCCGTACAACATCCTTCTGCGTGACGACAAATCCTATCCTTATGTGTTTCTTTCCGACGGTGACTTCCCCCGGCTGAGTATTCATCGTGGGGCGAAGAAACTAAAAGGTCGTTATTTCGGGCCATACCCAAGCGCTGGGGCTATTCGCGAGAGTTTGAGTCTGCTGCAGAAGACTTTTCTGGTGCGCCAGTGCGAAGACAGTTACTACAAAAATCGCACGCGGCCGTGCCTGCAGTACCAGATCAAACGTTGCAAAGGCCCTTGCGTTGCCGGTTTGGTAACGGCCGAGGAGTATGCTGAAGACGTGCGCCATTCGGTTATGTTTCTCGAGGGGCGTAGCAGTGCGTTGACTGATGAATTATCGGGCGCCATGGAAAAAGCGGCGATTAACCTGCAGTTCGAGCAGGCCGCCGATCTGCGTGACCAGATCTCCCTGCTGCGCCGCGTTCAAGACCAACAAAGCATGGAAGGTGGCAATGGCGATGTGGATGTCATTGCGGCGATGGTTAACCCCGGCGGTGCGTGTGTGCACTTGATCAGCGTGCGCGGCGGCCGTGTATTAGGCAGCAAAAATTTCTATCCGCAGGTGGCGATTGAGGAGGGCGTGGGTGAAGTGCTGGCCGCGTTCCTCGCCCAGTACTACCTGGGCAGTCACGAGCGCGACCTGCCGAGCGAGTTGATCGTTAACACCGACCATGAAGACTTTCCGGTATTGATTGAGGCGATCCATTCCCTGCGTGGGCGTGAGTTGGCCATCAGTCATAAAGTACGAGGCACCCGTGCGCGCTGGCAGCAGCTAGCGGTGACCAACGCCGAGCTCGCCCTTGCTTCGCGTTTGGCTGATCGCCAGCATATCGCCGCCCGTTTTGAAGCCCTGGCGGCGGCGCTGAATATGGATGAAGTGCCGCAGCGTATGGAGTGTTTCGACATCAGCCACTCCAGCGGCGAGGCGACCGTAGCGTCTTGTGTCGTGTTTGGGCCGGAGGGGCCGCTGAAGTCGGACTACCGGCGTTACAACATTGAGGGCGTTACGGGTGGCGACGACTATGCCGCCATGCACCAAGCCCTGACCCGGCGCTTTAGCAAGATCAAAGACGGCGAGGGCAAGCTGCCCGATATTCTCTTGGTCGACGGTGGTAAGGGCCAGTTGTCGATGGCCCGCGAAGTGCTGCAGGAATTGGCGGTTCCAGACTTGATCCTGCTTGGTGTGGCCAAAGGGGTAACGCGCAAACCTGGTCTGGAGACCCTGTACCTGAACGATGCTGCTCACGAATTTACCTTGCCGGGCAATTCGCCAGCCCTGCACTTGATTCAGCAAATTCGCGATGAGTCCCACCGATTTGCTATTACTGGCCATCGTGCTCGGCGCGGCAAAACTCGACGCACGTCGAATCTGGAAGAGGTGCCGGGCGTGGGGCCCAAGCGTCGGCGCGAGCTGCTCAACCACTTCGGTGGCCTGCAGGAATTGGTGCGCGCCAGCACTGATGAGATCGCTAAAGCGCCGGGAATTAGTAAAAAGCTCGCCGAGTCGATTTATGCTGCTCTGCACAGCGAGTAGAATGCCCGCTCACCTCG
The DNA here is from genome assembly GCF_037994325.1 of Pseudomonas sp. Classification (GTDB taxonomy): domain Bacteria; phylum Pseudomonadota; class Gammaproteobacteria; order Pseudomonadales; family Pseudomonadaceae; genus Aquipseudomonas. The sequence goes on along the minus strand of NZ_JBBNAH010000059.1, from coordinate 905 downwards.
CAGCCTAGTTGTGCCGATGAATATTCCCAACCTGCTTACCGTACTGCGCGTTCTGCTGATTCCGATCTTCCTTTTGCTGTTCTATTTGCCATTTTCATGGAGCTATTTGGCTGCCAGTTCTGTATTCGCTGTGGCTGCCGCTACTGATTGGCTTGATGGCTATTTGGCCCGCAGATGGGAGCAGAGCACACCGTTTGGCGCGTTCCTCGACCCTGTGGCAGACAAACTCATGGTTGCCGTGGCCCTCGTTGTGCTGGTGGAAGAACACCACACCATCTGGCTGACGCTGCCAGCGGCGATCATCATCGGTCGGGAGATTGTAATTTCCGCCTTGCGCGAATGGATGGCCGAGTTGGGCGCGCGCGCGCATGTTGCGGTGTCCAACCTGGGTAAATGGAAGACCGCTGCACAAATGTTGGCGTTGGTGATCTTATTGGCCAGCCCTCCGTCGGAAACCGTCCGGGTGCTGCTGGGCTTTGGCCTGTTGATGATTGCCGCCGGTCTTACGCTGTGGTCGATGGTGCATTACCTGATTGCCGCCTGGCCGCACCTGAACCCCAATAAAGATAAATAAGCTTTTTTGAATCAAGGGGTTGACGGGGTGTTTGGATTCTATAGAATGGCGCCCGTCACCAAGACGCGGGAATAGCTCAGTTGGTAGAGCACGACCTTGCCAAGGTCGGGGTCGCGAGTTCGAGTCTCGTTTCCCGCTCCAATTTGTTGACGTTGAAGCCGCAGTTTGCGGCTTCTTCGTTTTGAGGCCGAGTAGCAAAATGGTTATGCCGCGGATTGCAAATCCGCTGACGCCGGTTCGATTCCGGCTCCAGCCTCCATATTTTAGGATTCTGGTTTGAAACGAAAGTTTCTAACGAGGATTAGCTGTAAAAAACCCATCTGCCCAGATG
>NZ_JBBNAH010000058.1:0-2617 GCF_037994325.1 Pseudomonas sp. | reverse complement strand
TTTTGCATAACAACAAACGGCTCCACAGGCCCTCGCTGGCCTGAATCTTGAACTGCCAATAACAGATGCACCCAGCCCCTTGAGGAATAACCGATGCGCACCCGTTCAACTCGCCTTATCGCTGTTCTCGGCCTGCTGGCCGCCGCTCTTAGCCCTGCTACGCAAGCGGCTGAAAAACCGTCCTTTGTCAGCGGTGGCAGCTTTAATGTCTGCTCCGACCCGACGTTCCCGCCGCTGGAATTCTTCGAAAAAACCGGCGACCGCGAGCCCAGCGGCTTTGATGCTGACCTGATCCGCGCCATGGCGAAAACCTGGGGTGTGCCAGCACGTTTTATCGTCACCGAATTCACCGGCTTGCTGCCTGGCCTCGACGCCAAACGCTGCGACGTGGTCATCAGTGGTGCACTGATCACCCCGGAACGCACGCAAAAACTCAACGCCGTACCGTACCTGGCCAGCGCCACCGTGGTGTTTGGCAGCGGCAAGGGCGACCTGACCCTGAGCAAGCTGGAAGACCTGTCCGGCAAAGTGGTGGCCGTGCAATCGGGTACCCGTTATGTCGGGATTATGGAAAAGCTCAACACCGAGTTGAAAGCCGCTGGCAAAACCGCCGCGACTATTCAGACCTACCCCAAAGGCAGCGATGTCGCGCAACAGGTGCTGGTAGGCCGTGCGGCGGCCGGCCTGTCGCAAGACACCGAAATCGCCTACCGCGAACTGCAAACACCGGGGCAATTCAAGACGCTCTACACCTTCCCAGAGAAAGACGTATTTGGCGCCTACCTGCTGCCGGATGCGGCGAACAAAGCGGCAGTGGCCGCATCGATCAAATCGCTTAAAGAAGACGGCACGCTAAAAGCCATTAGCGAGAAGTGGAAGCTTGATCCGGTGAACGTTGAAGGCGCGGCCGAATAAACTCAACGGCTCTGCTCCCCTCTCCTGCTAGCGGGAGAGGGGCTGGGGGTGAGGCGAATAAACTCAACCGCTCTGCTCCCCTCTCCCGCTTGCGGGAGAGGGGCCGGGGGTGAGGGTCAAGGCCCAACACCCAAAGCTAGCCGCCACCCCCTCACCCCAGCCCTCTCCCCAAGGGGGCGAGGGAGCTGATCGTGTTGCACCGAATTCCTGCGCCAGCCCATTAGGTCAGCGCTTCTTACCGCTCTATAGGGGCCACCCCCATGCATTTCGACGTTGCCGTTTTTTGGGACGCACTGTTTTCCTACCCGTTCTTCAAGGGCGCCTGCATCACCTTGCTGCTGGCCCTACTCGCCCACTCGGTGGGCATCGCTTTGTCGATCCCTGCTGCCTTGGCGCTGGACGGCCCGCCCAATCCGTTGCGGATTGTCCTGCGCGCCATCCTTAGCGTGTTTCGCGGCGCCCCCACGCTGTTGCAGTTGCTGTTTGTGTGGAACGCCCTGCCGCAGTTTTTTCCGATTTTTCGCGAAGCCTGGTTCACGCCGTTCTTTGCTGCCTGGATCGCCCTCAGCCTGAATGAAATGGCCTATCAGGTGGAAATCAACCGCGCCGCGCTAAAAGCCTTGGACAAAGGCCAGCACGCCGCCGGCCATGCCCTGGGCTTGTCGGCCTGGCAGATTTTCCGCTACGTCACCCTGCCCCAGGCCGCACGTATCGCCATTCCGCCAACGGCCAACGAGTTCATCACCTTGCTGAAAATCACCTCGCTGGCTTCGGTGATTTCCTTGCAGGAGTTGATGGCCGTGACGTCGCAAACCGTGTCCACCACCTTTCAGTTTTCCGAGTATTACGCGGTGGCGTTGGTCTATTACCTGGTGATGGTTTACACCCTGACCTGGCTGCAAGGCCGCTTGGAACGGCGCCTGTCGTGGGATGAAGTCAGCACAGCGGGTAAAAGCGTCGGCCTAGTACAACGCACCCTCGCCCGTATGCGCCGGATTTAAGGAGACGATATGAACGAGATCATCCGCTTAGAAAATGTCGGCAAGCGCTACGACGATTTCCAGGTGCTGCAAGGCATCAACCTGTCGGTTAACCAGGGCGAGAAAATTGTTATTTGCGGGCCGTCGGGCTCGGGCAAGTCCACTTTGATTCGCTGCATCAACCGCCTGGCACCCCATGACACCGGCACCATCACCGTGGAAAACCAGGACGTGGCCAGCAAAGCCGGCAGCGCCAATGTGCGCCGCGAAGTGGGCATGGTGTTTCAGAACTTCAACCTGTTCCCGCACCTGACCGTGCTGGAAAACTGCACCCTGGCGCCGATGAAAGTACGCGGCACTTCGCGCGCCGAAGCCGAAGAACAGGCGCTGCGTTACCTCAACCGCGTGCATATCGGCATTCAGGCACATAAGAAACCCGGCCAACTCTCCGGCGGCCAGCAGCAGCGCGTGGCCATTGCCCGGGCGCTATGTATGAACCCGAAAGTGATGCTGTTTGATGAGCCGACTTCCGCCCTCGACCCGGAAATGGTCGGCGAAGTGTTGGAGGTCATGACCGAGCTGGCCCTCGAAGGCATGACCATGCTCTGTGTGACCCATGAGATGGGTTTTGCTCGTAAGGTTGCCGACCGCGTGGTGTTTATGGATGCCGGGCAGATTGTGGAAACCGCGCCGCCCACCGAGTTTTTCGAACAGCCCAAGCA
>NZ_JBBNAH010000057.1:0-10349 GCF_037994325.1 Pseudomonas sp. | reverse complement strand
GATAGAACTCCGTCATCCCCGCGCAGGCGGGGACCCAGAGTACTTCAGGCGCTCACATTTGCGGCTGTGGCGCCAGCAGCAAAAACCACCCCGCGCCCCTGCTGCCCCATTGCTGCCCTAGCAACACCCCCTTTGCTTCTCTGCCAACACCTACCCCGCTAAGCCCGCGCAAACCCGCGCCACACAAGGCTTCCAGCCTTCTGGCCTGAAACCTGCTGAATAGCCCTTACGCATCGACGCTTTACCGTTGATGGATCAACCAGAGGGCTGCCCATGAGCATCGAATTTTTCACCCGCCTGCCACTGCACGGCGAAACCCAGTTTCTTCCTGGCGACCCACGTAACCGTGGCGACTGGGCAAATAACCCCAACAGCACCGGCGCCGTCTCCACGTTCGACGCCGAAGACGATTTCACCTATATCGATTACCTGGCGCAGATCGCCCGCGCGGCCGAGATCAACCGCTTTGGCGGCGTTTTGATGGTCAACGCACCGGGCGGTGAAGAGCCGTGGACGGTGTGCTCGTTGCTGGTCCGCGAAACCCGCAAGCTGAAGTTTGTCACTGCCTTCCAGCCCTACCACTTCTCGCCGTTTGCCGCCGCGCAAATGGCCGCCACTTACCAGCGAGCTTCGCGCAATCGCCTGGTGTGGAACATCATCAACGGCGGCTCGGAAGTGATTCAGCGCCAGGTCGGCGACTTCACTGAACACGATGACCGCTACCTGCGTGCCAGCGAGTTCCTCGATGTGGTTAAGGGCTATTGGCACAACGAGCAATTCCACTACGACGGCAAGTATTACAAGGCCGAAGGCGGCGGTATGCGCGGCCCGCAGAAGAAAGCCGAGCTGCCGCTGATCTGCACCGCCGGCTCCTCGGAAGCAGCGCGCGAACTGGCGGCCAAGCACGCCGATTACTACCTGATGCGCGCCGAGCGCCCGGAAGATATCCGCGCGCTGATCGACGACGTCCGCGCCCGCGCGCATAAGTACGGCAACACAGGCATTCGCTTTGGTTTGTCCATTGATGTGATCACCCGTCCTACTGAAGAAGAAGCCCTGGCTGAAGCCAAACGTTTCTTCGACGAGGGTGTGGCCAAAGGCGTGGTCAAGGCTATTGCCGCCCACTCCGGCCTGCGCTCGGCACGCAAACTGAGCTTTGAGCATGAGTATGCGGAGAAAGGCGACACCCAGGCCTACGACGACTTCTTTATCTACCCGAATGTTTGGTCCGGCTTCGGCTATATCGGCCTACCGCCGGGCGTGGCGTTGGTCGGTAGCTACCAGAACGTGGTCGAGCGTATCCGCGAATACAACAGCGTCGGCATCGACCTGTTTTTCCTCGCCGGCTACCCGCACCTGGAAGAAACCTATCGCCTGGGCGAGCACATCCTGCCGCACTTCCGTCACGAGCGTGCCGCGCTCAGCCGTGGCGCGGATGCGCCGGTGGCGTTGCACTCGGTCAATGGCGCCTAAGGAGCGGTTGGTATGTCTATCGAATTTGTCGGCATGGTGTTTCCCAGTCAATGGTCCGAAAGCAAAGGCCCACGCAGTGCTGGTTTTGACCTCAACTACTTGCGCCACCACGCCCGCGCCCACGAAGCAGCGGGCTTTGACCGCGTGCTGATTGCCAGCGGCCCAGGCGGTGCGGACAGCCTGCAGATTGCTGCCTACGCCGCCGCGCAAACCGAACGCCTGGGCTTTATGGTTGCCCATCGCCCGGCCCTCACCTCACCCACCGTGGCCGCTCGCTCTTTTGCCACGCTGGACCACACCACCGGTGGCGGGCGCATTCGTTTACACGCGATTACCGGCATTACCGCCGAGCCGGGTGAAGGCGATTTTCTCCTGGATAAAACCGAGCGCTACAAGCGCACCGACGAGTATCTGGAAATCGTCCGCCGCACCTGGAGCGCGGAAGAGCCATTTGACTTCGACGGTCAGTATTTCCAAATCAAAGGCGCGTTTTCGCCAGTGAAGCCGGCGGGGCCGATCCCGATTTCATTTGGTGGCTCGTCGGATATCGCTTATCAGATCGCGGTAAAGCACGCGGATTTGTATGCGCTATGGGGCGAACCGTTGACCGGCGTGGCAGAACAAATCGCCAAGCTGCGAGCAGCGGCGCAGGCAGCGGGAGTGGCGTCGCCACGGGTAAGTTTGTCGGTGCGCTTGATTCTCGGCGCCACCGAAGAACTGGCCTGGGAACGGGCGCGGCAGATACTTGCCGAGATCAAACAAAATCCACAGTTTGCCGAAGGCAGTCCCTGGTCCAAGCGTATCAAGGGCACAGGTTCTGAGCGCTTGTTAGCGGCTGCGGCAGCCGGTGATCGACATGATCGGGCGCTATGGATGCCAACGGCGACGGCAGTGGGTGCATATGGCGACACCACGGCCTTGGTCGGTACGCCGGAAACCGTTGCTGAGGCATTGCTGGATTACGTGGACTTGGGCGTGACTACGTTTTTGAACCGGGGTTATGACCCGCTGTACGACACCGTGGATTATGGCCGCTGGATTATTCCGGCAGTGCGCGAAGAGGCGCGGCGCCGGGAGTTGGTCCGACTCAAGACGGCTTGAACCTGAGACCGTGGGCGCAGCCCCCTTCACCCTAGCCCTCTCCCCCATGGGGCGAGGGGACTAAATTGTCTACGGTTCACTCCCCTCGCCCGCGAGGTCAACTCCCCTCGCCCGCTTGCGGGAGAGGGGCTGGGGGTGAGGGCCAGCGCAAACGCCAGTTACCTGCGTGCGTTCAACAACTCCCGTGCCGCCGCCAATGGCCGCTGATCCACCCAATCGCCAATATCAAAATCCCCTTGCAGAAACCCATGCAGGTTCAAAAAGTCCTTTTGAATCTGCAAAAACCCAACACGTTCCTCAGACAAACTCGGCGCCAGCGATTCATGGAAATTGCCGCGGTACGCCTCAGCCACGCCCTGACTACCGGCCTTGGTTTCGCTCTGCAAAATATTGAACAACTCAGCGCGGTTAGCACTGGCCCACTCCGCCGCGCGCAAGGTTTGCGCCAGAAAGCGCACCACCAGATCAAAGTGATTGTCGAGCAAGTCTTGGTGCACGGTGATTGGTCGTGGCGTGCCGTTGTTGATGCGTTGGCGCGGTTCGGCAATCAGGTCGAGGTCGATGCCGACCACCAGGCCCAAACGGCGTGCTGCATCGGCCGCGGACGCGCCTTTTACGTAGACGGCATCGACATCGCCGTTAACCAAATGATCAAGGCCCGACCATAAGCGTTGCAGGCTCTCCTGCGGCGTTGGCGCGCCTTCCTGTGGGGTTAGCGCCACTTCCACCAGTTGCACATCGTCAAAGCCCAAGCCGGCCAATGCCAACGCACCCTTGTAGCCATGCAAGCTCATGGCGCGGGCGATGCTGCCGCCACGGGTGTCGGCCCAGGCGGGCAAGGCCAGGCGTTTGCCTTTGAGGTCGGCGGGGCTGCGAATACCGGAGTCGGGGCGGACCAAAATGGTTTGCCATTCTTCAATCCAGGTCAGGCCGATCAAGCGGCTCGGCGCACCGGCTGCACGCGCGGCAAGAGCAGGCACGTTGCCGCCTTCGCGAAAGAGCCCGGGCAAGTCATGGTCGTAGTGATGACGGCCAAGCTGCCGCGCCTCCTGCAAGGTGTCGACCGGCAAACCATCGGCAGCGAATTCTTCGCTCAGCCAGCCGAGTTTGTAGGCGATGCCGGAGGCGGTTGGCACTGGACAGCGGGTGAACCAGATTTTTTCCAAGGTGTGATCGGTGGCAACGGCAAGGCTGGACATGGGCTAACTCCGGGTTAGGAAACGTGTAAGCCCTAGTGCAGCGCCCATGCCAACGCCCACAACCCCCGTGGCGCGGGCGTTGGCGCCTACAGTGCTGCAGTGCCAACACAGGTTGTTGCTGCACGGGCAGCAGTCCGCCCGTGCATTGCTGCTCCAGCAGCAAGGGCGTGCGGCAAATTTCTGCTGGCAACACGCGCTGTCTGGCTTGCAGCCCCCTGGCACAGAACCTGCTCTCACCCCACCAACGACCATGCCGAGCCCGGCATACACAGACCAAGAGGTGAGTTATGAGTGAGGCCGCACGCACGTTCGCGCCCCCGGCAAGCGCGGTGCTGATCAGTGAAGAACAGGCAATTGCCGTGGCCAAGGAAATCGCCAAGGAGATCGCTGCCATCGCCGCCGACAGCAGCCAGAATGGCCAACTGCCGCGGCGTCAGGCGGAGCTGTTGTCCAGCAGTGGCCTAACCGCCATTGGCGTGCCAAAACAGTTTGGTGGCCTTGGTGCTTCGGTGCAGACCATTGTTGAAACCGTGCGCATTATTTCGCTCGCCGACGGCGGCGTCGGCCAGTTGCTGCAGATTCACAACGTGATGCTGCGCGGCATTTTTCAGGGCTACAGCGACGCCGTGCGCGACCGCCTAATCGCCGATGTGCTGGCCGGTAAACGCTTCGGCAACGCGCTGGCCGAAGTCGGCGGGAAAAACAAATTTGCCTTGAAAACCCGTGTTGAGCGGCGCGCCGACGGCAAGCTGGTGTTGAACGGCAGCAAGTTCTACTCCACCGGCTCGTTTCTGGCCGAATGGATTTCCCTCACCGCCGCCTCCGATAACGGCGGCGCAGCCGTGCTGCTCAATCGCAACTCACCAGGCCTGACGTTGGTCGATGACTGGGATGCCTACGGGCAGAAAAACTCGGTCAGCGGCACGGTGATTTTCGACAATATCGAGCTGGACGAAGACTACGTTATCTACCGCCAAGGCCCGATGAAACGCACCGGCCTGACCTTTCCGCAAATTCTTCACGCTGCGATCGACACCGGCATTGCCGCCGGCGCTCTGGAAGCCGGCGTGCACTACCTGAACAACAACGCGCGGCCCTGGGTGGAAAGCGGCGTTGATCACGCCAATGAAGAGCCGCATATCATCAAACAGATTGGCGAATATGCGGTGGCCTTGCGCGCGGCTGAATCGCTATTGCGTGATGCGGCAAGGGTGTTTGACCTGCATGAGCAAGACCCGGAAAACAAGGCACTGCAAGACGAGCTGATTCTGTCCGTCGCCACGGCCCGCGCCCACTCCGACAGCGCGTCATTGAAGATCTCCAGCGACATCTTTTCGCTGCTGGGCGCCAGTTCCTCGCTGATCAAATGGAACCTCGACCGCTTCTGGCGCAACGCCCGCGTACACACCACCCACGACCCGATTCGCTGGCGCTTGCACCATGTCGGCAATTACTACCTCAATGGCGTCGACCCTGGCGAATACACCGCCATTCTTAATGCCAAGCAGGCGGAAGGCGCGGTGAAAAAGTAGGCGAATACAGAGGGCACCCAAAGGTGCCCTTCTGTTATGTGCGGCGCACTAAGCCACCGACAGTTCGCGCAACGCCGCAGTAGCCAAAAAGCCGGAGCGTGAGGCGTAACGGCGATCCTTATTGACCTTTTCGTCAATGCGCAGCAGCAGGTTTTCCGGCAGGGTGGCGTTAAACCGAACGGACTTTCCCAGGTAGGGCGTCACATCGAACTCCACCACCGCCCACACGCCGCCGGCATAGTCTGGATTGTCGATATGGGCATCGATTGCTTGCGCCTGCGGTAGCGGATCACCATCGGCGACCAACCCTTCGAAGTGCAGCGCCAAGGCTTCCAGCACATTATCGAGCGCTTGCGCAGCGCTGGCGCCAGCAGAAAAACAGCCGGGTACGTCAGGGATGGAAATCCCATAGTGCGATTCAGCGTCTTTGTGCAACACCACTGGAAATTTCATTTCAATTACCTCGCTCAATTGATTGAGCTCCTGAGCCCGTAAGCCCGAGCTCATCTAAGGCCCGCAGATTTCAAAATGTTGTGAAATGTCCCTATGGGTATTTCCAATTTTGGGTGCGGAACCGTCACTCGCCCCGGCTTTCGCGGATGTTTGAACTGATGGTGACTGCCCTTCACCGCGATTTCGTACCAACCATCCGCCTGGATCAAATTTATAACGTCGCGACTGCGCATCCTTGCCTCCATTCAGGCGCGCAGTAGTGTGTACCATACACACCAATCGCCTCGCCTGCAATCTGGATATACACACTGCACACACAGCGCAACGAAAGCTGTACTACGCCAGCGGGCTTTACCGCAGCGCGCTCTGGAAATTACGTAAGATGCCCGCTGCGCAACTTACGAGACCCAGTCATGAGCAAATACGTTGTCGACGCCAACTACCGCTTTGTTGCGGCCTATCAGGAAGTAAATGCGCGCATCAGCCAGCGCCAACAGGCGCTAACCCTGTATGTATCGCTGGTGGTCAGTTTGCTGGCGGCGTTGGTGGCGTTAAAACCTGGCGCCAATGGCGGTGAATTGCCGATTGAATGGCTGGTGTTGGGCTTTCCCGTGGCCTCGACTAGCCTGGCGTTTCTCAATTACAAAGCCGAGCGGGCGATCACCAACCTGCGACGTTTTCTGGCAACGCTTGAGCAGTTGGGCGATGTGCATGAGCAATTGCCGAGTTACAACACCGACCCGCAGTGGGCCCAGGGCGCCAACAAGGCGCGGCGCTTCCATGACTACGCCAGCGCGGTGCTGGTGGCCGGCGGCAATGCCATTGGTTTGGGCGCGGTGTTGAAGATTTACCCGGAGCGGATTGCCGAGAATCCGCTGGTGATTTGGGTCAGTGCGGGGGTGGCAGTGGCGTCGTTGTTACTGCTATTGGCGACGCCGTATTTGAGTTACAAGCCAAAAACGGTGTGAGGTCTGCCCCCCTCACCCTAGCCCTCTCCCCAGGTGGGAGAGGGAACTGATTGGGGTGAGTTCGGCGTCCATCAGTCCTCAGGCCACCTGCTCTAGCAGCTTCTTGCCCTGGGGCCACAACCCGGTCATTTTCCATTGTTGCTCCAGCACACCCGGCCCGAACTCTTGCGAACCGCCCAGGTTCTCCGCCAGGGCCTGGAAGTAAGCGCCCTCCTCAATCAGCAGAATCAACTTAGCCACCTGGATAATGCTTTCTCCCCAGAAGGTTGCGCCGCCGTTGGCTTCCAGCAGGGCCGGGATATTGGCGTCGCGGTTCAGCGTTTCGACAATGAAGTCCGACTCCGCCTGGGTGCGATCCAAGTACAGCGGCAGCTCACGCGCCAGGGTTACCCGCTGCGAAGCGGCGTAACGCAACGGCAGCACACGGTGCGCGCCGGCCCAGCCGCCGAGGTAGGGGGTATGCACATGGGCGACCACGTTTACGTCGGCACGCTCACGCAGCACGTGGCCATAGCGCTTGCCACTGCCAGCTTCTTTGCTTTCGCTTAGCGGCGCGCCGGAGGGCAGGGATTCGTCCAAATGCACTACGCCGTCGTAGCTCACCACCGACACCGCCACCTTCTGCTCATCGGCCCATGGGCTGGGTGCACGCAGGGCAACAACCAGGTCGGTACTTGGCAAACGCAGGTAGGCCTGCAAGGTGTTGGTGGCGGTCAGGGTGCGGGTTTCTTGCAGCACGCGGAAGGCTTTGGCGAAGTCGCGTTTGGCCTGGGCGACAAAGTCGAGCTGGCTGGCGTTCAGGGTGGTCTGGCTCATGGTGCGTCCTTGTGGGTAGCGCCACTGGAGTAGTGGCCATATCAGGCATAGAGCAGAACTTGTGCCAGCCGCCCTCCCCCCACTAACCACGGGGGTTTCCGTCCGCAGCGCAGCCTGCAAACGCAGCGCCTGTTGCCAGCCAGACATGAAACTGCTGACGGACTGCTGCTAGATCAGCAATCGCCCTCTGCCCCCTGATGAGCAGATGCCGCCAAGCCACGCACCACGGCGCTTACCGCCAATTCACCAGGCGTGGCATGGCCGTTGCAAACGTGCAGCCAACGCTTCCCCGACCCTCTTCACGGGGGAGACAGCCACCGCGTAGGAGCAGCAATGAGCACTGAATTCTTCTGGCGTTTGCCACTGGGCACCGACGGCCCGCAGCTAAGCACCGACAACCACAACCGCGGCGCCCACAGCCACCGCCCCGGCAATATCGCCCCAGGCCGTTTGCCCAATGGCGAGCCGGACGATTTCACCTATATCGATTACATCGCGCAGGTGGCCAAGGCAGCCGAGCTGGCCGGCTTTGAAGGCGCCTTGCTGCCCACCGGGCCGGAGCCATGGATTGTGGCCGCTGCACTGGCGCGCGAAACCCGGCGAATCAAGTTTCTGATCGCGTTCCAGGCCACCTGGACCCTGCCCGCCTATGCAGCTCAACAAGCAGCCATTCTGCAGAACCTCAGCCGCGGTCGCCTGGACTGGAACATCATCACCGGCGGCAACCCGGCCGCCCAACGTGCCAATGGCGATTACCTGGAACACGACCTGCGCTACAAGCGCACCGGCGAATTCCTCGATGTGATTCAGGGCCTGTGGGAAAACGACAAATTCTCTTACCAAGGCGACGTCTACAAGCTCGACAACGGTTCGCTGCCGCCAGGCCTGCATAACGAACGCAAGCCGGGCGTGTACTTCTCCGGTTTCTCCGACGCCGCGCTGGATGTGGCCGCCAAACACGCCGACGTGTACCTGAACTGGGCCGAGCCGGTGGACAAGCTCAAGCCGCATATCGAGCGCGTGCGTGAGTTGGCCGACAAGCAAGGCCGTACCGTACGTTTTGGCCTGCGTGTCGACCTGTTCGCCCGCGAAACCGAAGAAGCGGCCTGGCGTGACCTCAAGGCGCAATATGATCGCCTGGCCAGCAAAAGCAGCGCGGTAGCAAAGAACTTTATCAGCGGCTCCGACTCGGTTGGTGCGGCGCGCCAGACCGCCTACCACCAGAACGTCGACCGCTTCGAAGACCTGATTCTCGGCCCCAATCTGTGGGCCGGTTTTGCCAAAGCCAAGCCTGGCCCAACCGTCGGCTTGGTCGGCAGCCACGAGAATATCGCCGAGCGCTTGGTGGAATACCGCGACGCTGGCTTTTCGACCTTTATCCTCGCTGGCAACCCGCACCTGGAAGAAGCCCTGCGCATTGGCCAGGAAGTGTTGCCGCTGGTGCATCAGCGCCCCGCCGCCAGTACCACGGTGGCTGACCAACTGAAGGTCAGCGCCTGATGAGCAAACTCGAAACCCTCTGGTACACCCATAGCCCAGTGCCCACCGGCCTGGGCATTGCCGCGCAATCCGGGCGTTTGGCCGAAGCTTTTCGCCCGTTTGGCACCAATATCCAATCGCTGCGTGAGTCCAGCGAACGTGAAGTGCGCGAAGCTCACTACGACCATCACCTGCAAAATTCGGTACGCCACGGTGGCAATATTCCCGCTATCTGGGCGTATGCGGCGGGCGTGGAAACCCGCGTACTGGGGCTGTCGTGGAGCGATGAAGTGCAGTTGATCCTGACCACCGAGGACAGCGGCGTTCGCAGCATTCGCGACCTGAAAAACCGCCGCTTTGGTCTGCCGAAATGGGCCAACGTACAGATCGACTTCACCCGCGCCCAAGCCCTGCGCGGGTTGGAAAACGCGCTCAAGCTGGAAGGCTTGGAAGTCAAAGATGTTGAGCTGGTCGACTACCCCTACGGCGGCACCTACAGCGACGAACAACGCCACCATCTCTACGGCTCGCAAGTGGCGCTTAATAACGGTCGTCATAGCCGGCGCAACAACGAATTGATCGGTTTGCTGCGTGGCGATATCGACGCGATCTTTCTCAAGGGTGCCCACGCCGTGCAACTGGCCAGCGAGTTTGGCCTGCGCGTGGTGGTGGACACCGGCTCGCACCCCGACCCGCTCATCCGCTCCAACAACGGCACGCCGCGCACGCTCACCGTGGATATCAACCTGCTCGAAGAGCACTTTGATGCCTCGGTGCGCATTGTTGATACGGTGCTGCGTACCGAGCAATGGGCCTGGGCCAACCCCGATCAAACCAAGCGTTTTCTTGCCCAGGAACTCAACACCAGCGAGTACTGGGTAACCGCCGCTTATGGCGATGACGCCCATCGCCGTTTACGCACCAACTTTGATGAACGCTCGATTCACTGCCTGCAGGATTTAACCGATTTCCTCCATCGCTGGGACTTTATTCCACGCACGTTCGATGTACGCGACTGGATAGATACCCGCGTGTTGGAACATGTTGTCGGCGCCACCAACCGCCGCGCCATTTAAGCCTGCTGCTGGAGCAACACAGCCAACTAATTGCTTCTCCAGAAGCACCCTTGCAGCAACTTTTACTGTAAGGATTTCAGGCAACCCCAGGGCAAACTTTCCATTACCCGGAAGTTTGCCCTGGGGTTGCTTTTTTTATGCCTGCTTGGTTTTTTTAAACTCAAATAAACTCGTTATTTACCAACAACTTAGTGATTTAAATCAAAACAGCAAGAACAAAGAAAAGCTATTGGCACACTCCCTGCTATCTCC
>NZ_JBBNAH010000056.1:0-3416 GCF_037994325.1 Pseudomonas sp. | reverse complement strand
GGGCATGGCGTCCAGCCTGCTAAATCCAAAAATCGCGATTTTCCTCGCCGGCCTTTTTGGCGTACTGCGCGACGCGGCCGTGCCCAGTTGGGGGCTGGCGCTGTGCATGGCATGGATGGGCGCGGTGGTGCTGGGGTGGGATCTGGCGCTGGTGCGCCTGCTTAGCGTCGAGCGTTGGCGGTTGTGGTTGCAGCGGCGGGTGGCGATGCTCGATCAGGTGTGCGGCGGGTTGCTGCTGGTGCTAGGCGCCTACTTGCTAGTGGCCGCGCTATAAAACGCACGGTGTGCCGGTCCGCGTTCGCTGTGTGCGCTAAGCGATTTCCAAGTACGCGCCCTGGTGCGCACAGCACACCCTACGCCGGGTTGCGGCCTAGTCCTTTTCGAGTACCCAGGTGCTGGCGCCTGGCAGGTAGCTCGGCATTTCGTCGACCTGCGCCTGATTGACCGCCTGGAAGATTTCAATACGTTCGCCTTCGCGCTTGAACAGCCAACTGTTGCCTTGGTTGCCCAGTTGCAGCCACAGGCTGTCGTTCTCACCGCTCATGGCGGCGCAGTCGCCAGCCAGGCACAGGGCGTAACGGTCGGCCCCCGGCAGCCCTTCGACTTGGCCGTCGGGGTGAAACAACACCAGGCCGCCTTCGCCGACGCCTTGGGTAATCTTCCAGGTGCCGCCGAGGTAGGCGCTATAAAGGGCTTGTTCAAAGCTGCTGCCCGGTGGTGCGTCGATGGGCAGCTTGAGGGTTGAACGCTGGAAGCGTTGCTCCGGGCCGTTCTGGCTTTCGGCCTGGCGCATCTGGTCGTTTTCGACGTTCAGTTGTTCGTGGTAATCGCCATAGAAATCGACGCGCCACTGGCCATTCGCATCGCTGACCAACTGGCCTTCATCCAGCTCAAAGCCATTGCTCACTTCAGCGGTTTTACGCGCGGCGTCGATATTCCATTCCAGGTTTGGCCCATAGGCCAGCAATGCCTCGCGCAAGTTGCCGCCTTGCGAGGCGGCGTCAATCGCCGCCTTATTGATCCACGTGCCATTCGGATCATAGTTGGCGGGGCTGCTGCAGCCACTGAGTACAGCGCTTAGCAGCAGAGCGAGGACGTTGCGCATGGCAGGTTCCTTCCTTGGAGGTGAGGCGTTATTCGATGACCAGGATGGCGTCCATTTCTACCTGGGCGCCACGTGGCAGAGCAGCCACGCCGATGGCGGCGCGGGCCGGGTAGGGCTGTTCGAAGTAACGGCCCATCACCTCGTTAACCTTGGCGAAGTGCGAGAGGTCGGTGAGGAAGATGTTCAGTTTGACGATGTCTTTAAACGAGCCGCCAGCCGCTTCGGCCACCGCTTTGAGGTTTTCGAACACCTGCACGGTCTGGGCTTCAAAGCCTTCCACCAGCTCCATGGTTTTTGGGTCCAGCGGGATTTGCCCGGACATGTAAACGGTGTTACCCGCCTTGATCGCCTGGGAGTAAGTGCCGATGGCAGCTGGGGCGTGTTCGGAAGTGATGACGCTCTTGCTCATAAAAAGCTCCTTGAGGGTTAGTCCTGCGCGCTTGGCGCAGGCCGTCTTACGAAAGGGGGGTCAGGCGCGAACGCGGGAAATATGCACCACGCCTTTAAGGGCTCGCAGCTTCTTGATCACGCGGGCCAGGTGCACACGGTCATGCACGCTGACCACTAGCTGAACCACGCTGATGCGGCCGTCGCGCTCGTCCATGCTGATTTTTTCGATATTGCCGTCGGCGGCGTTGACGCTACTGGCCAGCAGAGCAATCAGGCCGCGTTGGTGTTCCAGCTCGATGCGCAGTTCGACGTTGAATTCGCCAACCACATCTTTGGCCCAGGACAGTTGAATGCACTTTTCCGGGTTCTGACGGATGTCGCTGATGTTTTTGCAGCTTTCCAAGTGCACCACCATGCCTTTGCCAGCCGACAGGTGGCCGACGATGGGGTCGCCTGGAATCGGCGTGCAGCACTTGGCGTAGCTGAGCACCAGGCCCTCGGTGCCGCGAATCGCCAGCGGGCCTTCGGCGCTTGGTAGCTGTTCGCTCTCGCTGGCCAGCAGACGGCGGGCGACCACGTAGGCCATGCGGTTGCCCAGGCCGATGTCTTCCAGCAGGTCTTCGATCACTTCCAGGCGGTACTCGGCCAGTACGCCTTGCACCTGGTCGGCAGGCACTTTTTCCAGATGGCTGTTAAGGCCGGTCAGCACTTTGTTCAGCAGGCGCTCGCCCAGGCTGATGGACTCGGAGCGGCGCTGCAGTTTCAGCGCGTGGCGAATATGGGTGCGCGCCTTGCCGGTCACCACGAAGTTGAGCCAGGCCGGGTTTGGCCGAGCACCCGGCGCGGTGACGATTTCCACCGTGGCGCCACTTTGCAGCGGTTCGGACAGTGGCGCCAGGCGGCGGTTGATGCGGCACGCGATGCAGGAATTACCGACGTCGGTGTGCACCGCATAGGCAAAGTCGACGGCCGTGGAGCCCTTGGGCATTTCCATGATCCGGCCTTTGGGGGTGAAGACGTAGACCTCGTCCGGGAACAGGTCGATCTTCACGCTCTCGATAAACTCCAGCGAGTTGCCGGCGCGTTGCTGCATTTCCAGCACGCCTTTGACCCACTGGCGGGCGCGGGCGTGGGTGCCTTTGGGCTGGTCTTCTTCGTTGGATTTGTACAGCCAATGGGCGGCGATGCCGTTATTGGCCATCTCTTCCATTTCGCGGGTGCGGATCTGAATTTCGATCGGTACGCCGTGCATGCCAAACAGTGTGGTGTGCAGCGACTGATAGCCGTTGGCCTTGGGAATGGCGATGTAGTCTTTGAAGCGGCCCGGCAGCGGCTTGTACAGGTTGTGCACGGCGCCGAGCACGCGGTAACAGGTGTCGACCTTGTCGACGATGATGCGGAAGGCGTAGACGTCCATGATTTCGTTGAACGCCCGGCGCTTGCCACGCATCTTCTGGTAGATGCCGTACAGGTGCTTCTCGCGGCCGACCACTTCGCCTTCCATGCCTTCACGGTTGAGGCAGTGGGTCAGCGACTCTTCAATCTTGTTAACGATTTCCTTGCGGTTGCCCCGGGCGCGTTTGACCGCCTGGCGAATACGCTCGGAGCGCATCGGGTGCATGGCCTTGAAGCCCAGCTCTTCGAATTCCACGCGCATGCTGTGCATGCCCAAGCGGTTGGCGATGGGCGCGTAGATTTCCAGGGTTTCTTTGGCGATACGGCGGCGTTTTTCGCCGGCCAGCACTTCCAGGGTGCGCATGTTGTGCAGACGGTCGGCAAGCTTGACCAGAATCACGCGAATATCGCGGGCCATTGACATGGACATTTTCTGGAATTTTTCTGCTTGGGCTTCGGCTTTGGTTTAGAAGTTCATCTGTGTCAGCTTGCTGACCCCGTACACCAGTTCGGCGACGGTTTCGCC
>NZ_JBBNAH010000055.1:0-1136 GCF_037994325.1 Pseudomonas sp. | reverse complement strand
TTATGCCTGCGCCCCGTAGGTTTTACGCACATAAAAAAGCCCGGCGCGAGGCCAGGCTTCTGTTGAGCAGTAGCCGTTACTGGCCGCTGTACACCTGGTCGAATACGCCACCATCGTTGAAGTGGGTTTTCTGAATCACCGGCCACTCACCAAAGGTTTTCACCACTGGCAAGAAGTCGACTTTGGGGAAGCGATCCGAGTACTCGGCGAGGATTTTCGCGTTACGTGGACGCAGGTAGTTATTGGCAGCGATGCGTTGGCCTTCGTCGGACCACAGGTACTTCAGGTACGCCTCGGCTTCTTTGCGCGTGCCTTTTTTCTCGACCACTTTATCGACCACGGCTACCGGCGGCTCAGCTTCGGCAGACACACTCGGGTAGACCACTTCAAAGCTGCCACGGCCGAATTCACGGGCGATCATTTCCGCTTCGTTTTCAAAGGTCACCAGCACGTCGCCGATGTTGTTTTGCATAAAGGTGGTGGTGGCGGCGCGGCCGCCGGTGTCGAGCACTGGCGCTTGTTTAAACAGCTTTCCGACAAACTCGCGGGCGGCCTTTTCGTCGCCGCCTTGCTTGAGCACGTAGCCCCAGGCAGAGAGGTAGGTGTAGCGGCCGTTGCCGGAGGTTTTCGGGTTGGGTACGACCACTTCTACGCCGCTTTTCAGCAGGTCTGGCCAGTCTTTCAGGGCTTTGGGATTGCCTTTGCGCACGATAAATACCGTGGCCGAGGTAAATGGCGCGCTGTTGTCTGGCAGGCGGGTGGCCCAGTTTTCTGGAATCAGGTTGCCGTTGTCGTGCAGGGCGTTGATGTCGGTGGCCATGTTCATGGTGATCACATCAGCCTGCAGGCCATCGATCACCGCACGCGCTTGTTTGCTCGAGCCACCGTGGGACATCTGCAAGGTCAGCTCGGGGTTGCCCTCGGCCTGCCAGTGCTTCTGGAAGGCGGCGTTGTAGTCCTTGTAGAAGTCGCGCATGACGTCGTAGGAGACGTTCAGCAACGTAGCCGCGTGCACGCTGGAGGCCAGGGCAAGGCTGGCAGCTAGCAGGGAGGTGGAGAGCAGTCGCTTCATCGAGAATTCCTTAGTCCTGTATCCATGGTCTATGAGTGAACCGGCAGATGATAAAAGCCCGAGG
>NZ_JBBNAH010000054.1:0-2119 GCF_037994325.1 Pseudomonas sp. | reverse complement strand
TCCATGGCCTTGATGAAGTCATCGCAGGTCACGGCCTGGCCGTCGTGGCGCTCGAAGTACAGGTCGCTGCCTTTGCGGAAGCCTTCGCCGCCCAACAGGGTGTGGAGCATACGCACCACTTCCGAGCCCTTTTCGTACACGGTCAGGGTGTAGAAGTTGGAGATCTCGATAAAGCTGTCCGGGCGTACGGCGTGGGCCATGGGGCCGGCGTCTTCGGCGAATTGGTGGGTGCGCAGGTAGGCCACGTCTTCAATACGTTTCACCGTGCGCGAGTTCATATCCGCCGAGAACTCGGCGTCGCGGTACACGGTAAAACCTTCTTTGAGCGACAGTTGGAACCAGTCGCGGCAGGTCACGCGGTTGCCCGACCAGTTGTGGAAATACTCATGGGCCACCACGCCTTCAACGCGCTGGTGCGCGGCGTCGGTGGCCGTTTCGGCTTTAGCCAGCACGCAGCTGGAGTTAAAGATATTCAGGCCCTTGTTTTCCATGGCGCCCATGTTGAAGTCGTTAACCGCCACGATCATAAAAATATCCAGATCGTATTCGCGGCCGTACACCTCTTCGTCCCAGCGCATGGATTTTTTCAGGCTTTCCATGGCGTGCTGGCATTTGTCGATATTTTCCGGCTCGACATAAATGCGCAGCGCCACTTCGCGCTTGCTCATGGTCTCGAAGGTGTCTTCAATCGCCCACAAATCGCCGGCGACCAGGGCAAACAGGTAGGCCGGTTTAAAGAACGGATCTTCCCAAGTCGCCCAATGCCGGCCGCCTTCTTCCGGGCCGCTGGCAATCGGGTTGCCGTTGGAAAGCAGCACCGGGTACTTGTGCTGTTCGGCGCTCAGGGTGGTGGTGAACTTGCTCATCACATCCGGGCGATCGAGGTAGTAGGTGATCTTGCGGAAACCTTCGGCCTCGCACTGGGTGCAAAACATGCTGCCGGATTTGTACAAGCCTTCCAGCGCGGTGTTGCTTTCCGGATGAATGCGCACGCTGCTGTCGAGTACAAAGCTGTCGCCAGTCGGCTGCACACTCAGGTGGCTATCGGTGACCTGGTAGGCGCCGGCCTCCAAGGTTTTGCCGTCCAGGCTCAGCGACAACAGTTCCAGCTCCTGACCATCAAGCACCAGCAGCGGCAAACCAGCGCCGCGCGCCGGGTTGCGGCGCATCACCAATTGCGCGTGAACCAGGGTGTGGTCCTCGAACAACTCGAAAGTCAGATGGGTCTCGTCAATCAGGTAATCCGGCGCCTGATAGTCCTTCAGGTAAATCATCTTCGGTTGTTCGGTGCGCATGGCTTGGGCCCTTCACGTTCAGGAATGCACGGCCAACTGGTAGGCCGTGTATTTGCGGATATTGATAACGCCGGTATCGAACATCAGGTACTGACCCTTGATGCCCAGCAGGGTGCCTTCGGCGATGGGGTCTTTGTCCAGGTTGAAGCTGGTGATCTTGGCCGGGTAGGCCTCAATCGGATAACTGATTTCAATTGGCTCAACGTCGCTGAGCGGCTGAATCGCCTGCAAACCGAAGCGCTGTTGCAAGCTAAGCAGGCCCTCGGCGCAGCTGGCAAATAGCTGCTCGCGAACGGCGCTGAGATCGACCGGTTGCGCGTGGCTTTTGAGCAGCGCGCGCCAGTTGGTTTTATCGGCCACCTGACTGCGAAACAGGTCTTCGACAAAGCCCGATTGCTGGCGGGTGCTCACGCGCAGGATCGGCAGCGCCTGACTGGCGCCCTGATCAAGCCAGCGGGTGGGCACTTGCGTGGCGCGGGTAATGCCCACTTTCACGCTCGAGGAATTGGCCAGGTAAACAATATGATCGGTCATGCAGAACTGCGCGGCCCACTCCGGCTCACGGCAGGTGCCGTGCTCATGGTGGCAGCGCTCAGGGCTCATCATGCAGGTGTCGCACTGCGCCAGCTTGGTCATGCACGGGTAGCAATAACCCTGGCTAAAACTGGTCTTGGTTTTGCGCCCGCAATGGCTGCAATGAATCGCACCCAGGTACTCCAAGCGCACGGTCTTGCCGATCAGCGGGTTGACCGGCACTTCGTCATCGCCCAAGCGAAAGGCGTACTGCACAGGCGCGCCCAAACGGGCGGCCATTTTACTTAACG
>NZ_JBBNAH010000053.1:0-11837 GCF_037994325.1 Pseudomonas sp. | reverse complement strand
CGCTTGATCGCCGCCGCCTGGGAGTCCAGCGCCGTGGAGGCCATGGTCGAGCGCGCTGGCGCCGATTCCTGCCGTCCGGACGATCTCGATCCGCAATACGGCCTGCGCGAAGGTAAGTACTACCTGTCGCCCGAACAGGCCCAGGCCATTCTTGACCTGCGTCTGCACCGCCTGACCGGCCTTGAGCATGAAAAACTGCTGGCCGAGTACAAAGAGATTCTTGAGCAGATCGGCGAGCTGATCCGCATCCTGACCAGCGCCACGCGCTTGATGGAAGTGATCCGCGAAGAGCTCGAAGGCGTTAAAGCTGAGTTTGGTGACAAGCGCCGTACCGAAATTCTCGATACCCGCCTGGACCTGACCCTGGGTGACCTGATCACCGAAGAAGAGCGCGTGGTGACCATCTCCCACGGCGGTTATGCCAAGACCCAGCCCCTGTCCGCCTACCAGGCCCAGCGCCGTGGCGGTAAAGGCAAGTCGGCGACCGGCGTGAAAGATGAGGACTATATCGAGCACCTCTTGGTCGCCAACAGCCATGCCACGCTGCTGCTGTTCTCCAGCAAAGGTAAGGTGTACTGGCTGAAGACCTACGAAATTCCGGAAGCATCCCGCGCGGCCCGTGGTCGTCCGCTGGTCAACTTGTTGCCACTGGACGAGGGTGAATACATCACCACCATGCTGCAGATCGATCTTGAAGCCCTGCAGAAAACTGCCGGCGCTGACGACGATCTGGACGACGCCGAAGACGTGATCGAAGGCGAAGTGGTTGAAGCCGAAGAAGTGGCAGAGATCGAAGAAGTAGAAGGTGAGACCGCCGAGCTGGTGGCTGAGCCGACTGGCGAGTACATCTTTATGGCTACCGCCATGGGTACCGTGAAAAAGACCCCGCTGTCGCAATTCGCTCGTCCGCGTACCAGCGGCCTGATCGCCCTCAAGCTGAAAGAAGGCGACACCCTGATCGCGGCGGCCATCACTGACGGCGCCAAGGAAGTCATGCTGTTTAACGACGCCGGCAAGGTGATCCGTTTCGCTGAAAGCTCCATCCGTGTGATGGGCCGTGGTGCCCGTGGTATTCGCGGTATGCGCCTGGGCAAAGGGCAAACGCTGATCTCCATGCTGATTCCAGAGTCCGGCGCGCAGATTCTGACTGCCTCCGAACGTGGTTTCGGCAAGCGCACCGCCCTGAGCAAGTTCCCACGTCGCGGTCGCGGCGGTCAGGGCGTGATCGGTATGGTCACCAAAGAGCGTAACGGCAAGCTGATCGGCGCCATTCAGGTGCAGGGCGGCGAGGAAATTATGCTGATTTCCGACCAGGGCACCTTGGTGCGTACCCGCGTCGACGAAGTGTCGAGCTCGGGCCGTAACACCCAGGGCGTAACCCTGATCAAGCTGGCCAGCGATGAAATTCTGGTGGGCCTGGAACGCGTGCAAGAGCCTTCGGAAGTTGAAGGTGAAGCGTTGGTCGGTGAAGACGGCGAAGTGCTGGAAGGCGCTGAGCTGGAAGGCGCAGAGTTGGATCCAGCGTCTGAAGGCGTGGCAGATGATGCCGAGCCTGAAGTAGACGCCGACGCAGCAAGCGAAGAGTAAGCGGGTAGGGCGCGCCGTTCAGGTGGCGTGCCCGACGCCTGCACGAATGACAGCATGCACTGCCGCACCGTCGGCAGTGTGGGTGAACTGAGAGAGAACGACGTGAGCAAGCGAGCCTTTAACTTCTGCGCCGGCCCTGCCGCGCTTCCCGAAGCTGTACTGCAACGTGCCCAGGCTGAACTGCTGGACTGGAATGGCAAAGGCCTTTCGGTCATGGAGATGAGCCATCGCAGCGATGACTACGTGGCCATCGCTGAGAAAGCCGAGCAGGACCTGCGCGATCTGCTCGCTATCCCGTCGAATTACAAAGTGCTGTTTCTGCAAGGTGGCGCCAGCCAGCAATTTGCCGAAATTGCCCTGAACCTACTGCCCGAAGACGGCACCGCCGACTATATCGACACCGGTATCTGGTCGAAGAAAAGCATCGAAGAAGCCCGTCGCTACGGTAACGTCAATGTCGCTGCTAGCGCCAAGCCATACGACTACTTCGCCATTCCCGGTCAGAACGAGTGGCAGCTGAGCAAAGACGCTGCCTACGTGCACTACGCCAGCAACGAAACCATCGGCGGTTTGCAGTTCGACTGGATTCCGGAAACCGGCGACGTGCCGTTGGTGGTCGATATGTCCTCCGACATTTTGTCCCGCGAGCTGGATGTGTCGAAGTTCGGCCTGATCTACGCCGGCGCGCAGAAAAACATCGGCCCGTCCGGTCTGGTGGTGGTGATCGTGCGTGAAGACCTGCTCGGCCGTGCCCGCTCCATCACGCCGACCATGCTCAACTACAAAATCGCTGCCGATAACGGTTCGATGTACAACACTCCGGCGACCTTCTCCTGGTACTTGTCCGGCCTGGTGTTCGAGTGGCTGAAAGAGCAGGGCGGTGTCGCCGCCATGGAGCAACGCAACCGTGCCAAGAAAGAGCTGTTGTACGGCGCTATCGATGCCAGCGGCCTGTACAGCAACCCGATTGCGGTCAACGCCCGCTCGTGGATGAACGTGCCATTCCGCCTGGCTGATGAGCGTCTGGACAAGCCATTCCTGGCCGGCGCCGACGCCCGTGGCCTGCTTAACCTTAAAGGCCACCGTTCGGTAGGCGGCATGCGTGCCTCCATCTATAACGCTGTCGGTCTGGATGGTGTGCAAGCCTTAGTCAGCTATATGGCGGAGTTCGAGAAGGAGCACGGCTAATGACTGAGCATGAGTTAAAAGCCCTGCGGGTGCGGATCGACAGCCTCGACAAGAAAATTCTCGACCTGATCAGTGAGCGCGCCAGCTGCGCCCAGGAAGTGGCGCGGGTGAAAATGGCCTCGCTGCCCGAAGGCGAAAAGCCGGTTTTCTATCGCCCGGAGCGTGAAGCCTGGGTGCTTAAGCACATCATGGAACTGAACAAAGGCCCGCTGCCCAACGAGGAAGTGGCGCGTTTGTTCCGCGAAATCATGTCGTCCTGCCTGGCCCTTGAGCAGCCACTGAAAGTGGCTTACCTCGGCCCGGAAGGCACCTTTACCCAAGCGGCGGCGATGAAGCATTTCGGCCACGCGGTGATTACCGTGCCGATGACTGCTATCGACGAAGTGTTCCGCGAAGTGGCTGCTGGCGCAGTGAATTTCGGCGTAGTGCCGGTGGAAAATTCCACTGAAGGCGCAGTCAACAACACCCTCGACAGCTTCTTTGAGCACGACATGGTGATCTGCGGCGAAGTGGAGCTGCGCATTCACCATCACTTGCTGGTTGGTGATGTCACCAAAACTGACCGTATTACCCGCATCTACTCCCATGCCCAGTCGTTGGCCCAGTGCCGCAAATGGCTGGACGCCCATTACCCCAACGTCGAGCGCGTGCCGGTATCGAGCAACGCCGAAGCGGCTAAGCGGGTGAAGAGCGAGTGGAACTCGGCGGCGATTGCCGGCGATATGGCGGCGGGCCTGTACGGGTTGAGCAAACTGGCCGAGAAGATTGAAGATCGCCCGGATAACTCCACGCGCTTTTTGATCATCGGCAACCAGGAAGTGCCTCCGACTGGCGACGACAAAACCTCGATCATTGCCTCGATGCGCAACCAGCCGGGCGCACTGCACGAGCTGTTGGTGCCGTTCCATGCCAATGGCATCGACCTGACGCGCATCGAAACCCGACCTTCGCGTAGCGGCAAATGGACCTATGTGTTCTTTATCGACTTTGCCGGCCATCACCGTGATCCGCTGATCCGTGACGTGCTGGAAAAGATCAATCAGGAAGCGGTCGCACTGAAAGTGCTGGGTTCCTACCCCAAAGCAGTGCTGTAACCCCGTTGATTCTCTGAGGAGAACCCATGAGCAGTGATTTCCTCGCCCTGGCGCAGCCTGGCGTGCAAAAGCTTTCGCCCTATGTTCCCGGCAAGCCGGTGGACGAGTTGGCTCGTGAGCTGAATCTGGATCCTGCCAGCATCGTTAAGCTGGCCAGCAACGAAAACCCGCTGGGGCCAAGTCCTAAAGCGCTTGAAGCAATTCGCCAAGCCGCTGCGGAGCTGACCCGTTATCCCGACGGCAACGGCTTTGAACTCAAGGCCGCGCTGGCCGAGCGTTGCGCCGTGCAGGCCAACCAAGTGACCTTGGGCAACGGTTCCAACGACATTCTCGAGTTGGTCGCCCGTGCCTATCTGGCACCTGGCTTGAATGCCGTGTTCAGCGAGCATGCCTTCGCGGTTTACCCGATTGCTACCCAAGCAGTCGGTGCGCAAGCCAAGGTGGTGCCGGCCAAGGAGTGGGGGCATGACCTCGACGCCATGCTCGCTGCCATCGACGCCAATACCCGTGTGGTGTTTATCGCCAACCCAAATAACCCGACCGGCACCTGGTTTAACGCCGAAGCCTTGGCGCGGTTCCTTGCTGCCGTGCCTGAGCATGTGCTGGTGGTGCTGGACGAGGCCTATATCGAATACGCCACCGGTGGTGAGCTGCCGGACGGGCTCAACTATCTTGCAGCCAACCCGAACCTGCTGGTCTCGCGCACCTTCTCCAAGGCCTATGGCCTGGCGGCACTGCGCGTGGGTTATGGCGTGTCGTCGCCAGCCATTGCCGATGTACTGAACCGTGTGCGCCAGCCGTTTAACGTCAACAGCCTGGCTCAGGCCGCTGCCTGTGCAGCGCTGGCGGATGAACAGTATCTGGCTGATAGCCGCGCGCTGAATGATGCCGGCATGCAGCAACTGGAGCAGGGCTTTCGCGAGCTGGGTCTGAGCTGGATCGCCTCGAAAGGCAACTTTATTGCCGTGGATGTGGGGCGTGAAGGCTTGCCGGTTTACCAGGGCTTGCTGCGCGAAGGCGTTATCGTGCGTCCGGTGGCCAACTACGGTATGCCGAACTTTCTGCGCGTGACCATCGGCACTGCGGCGGAGAACACTCGCTTCCTCATTGCGCTGACCAAGGTGCTTGCTGGTGTCTGATGTTATGGCGGTGCCACAGCGCGCGCCTATCATCGAGCGCTTGGTAGTGATCGGCCTTGGTCTGATTGGCGGCTCGTTTGCCAAAGGCATGCGCGAAAGCGGCCTGTGCCGGGAAGTGGTGGGCGTTGACCTGGATGCCGAGTCGCGCCGTATGGCGGTGGAGCTGGGCGTGGTTGACCGCTGCGAAGCCGAGTTGGCCGCCGCCTGTCAGGGCGCCAGTGTGATTCAGCTGGCAGTTCCTATTCTGGCCATGGAGAAGTTGCTGGCGGCACTCGCCAAGCTCGACCTCGGCGATGCGGTGCTGACGGACGTTGGTAGCGCCAAAGGCAATGTGGTGCGCGCAGCGCGCCTGGCCTTTGATGGCTTGCCGGCGCGTTTTGTGCCGGGTCACCCGATTGCTGGCTCGGAGCAGAGCGGGGTGGAGGCCTCGAACGCTGAATTGTTCCGCCGCCACAAAGTCATTCTGACGCCGCTGGAGCAAACCGATCCGGTCGCGTTGAGCTTGGTCGATACGCTCTGGCGTGCGCTGGGTGCCGACGTTGAGCATATGGCCGTGGAGCATCATGACGAAGTGTTGGCAGCCACGAGCCACTTGCCCCATCTGTTAGCCTTTGGCCTGGTCGACTCCTTGGCCAAGCGCAGCGAGAACCTGGAGATTTTCCGTTACGCCGCTGGCGGTTTCAGGGATTTCACCCGGATTGCCGGGAGTGATCCGGTGATGTGGCACGACATCTTTCTCGCCAATCGCGAAGCCGTGCTGCGCACGCTGGACACCTTTCGCAGCGACCTCGACGCCTTGCGCGACGCGGTCGATGCCGGCGATGGACATCAACTCCTGGGCGTATTTACCCGCGCCCGGGTGGCACGAGAGCATTTCAGCAAGATTCTGGCCCGCCGCGCCTATGTGGATGCGATGCACAGCAACGACCTGATTTTCCTGGCTAACCCAGGCGGCCGCTTGTCTGGACGAATTCGTGTGCCGGGTGACAAATCCATCTCCCACCGCTCGATCATGCTGGGCTCCTTGGCCGAAGGTACGACCGAAGTGGAAGGCTTCCTCGAAGGTGAAGATGCCTTGGCGACCTTGCAGGCGTTCCGCGATATGGGCGTGGTGATTGAAGGCCCGCACCATGGTCGTGTGACTATTCATGGCGTCGGTCTGCATGGCTTGAAAGCACCTCCCGGTCCGATCTACTTGGGTAACTCCGGTACCTCGATGCGCCTGCTCTCTGGCCTGCTGGCGGCGCAGCCATTTAGCGCCACCTTGACGGGCGACGCATCGCTGTCCAAGCGGCCGATGAATCGCGTGGCCAAGCCGCTGCGGGAAATGGGCGCCTCTATCGACACTGCTGCCGAAGGACGTCCACCGCTGACCATCAACGGCGGCCAGCGTTTAAGCGGCATGACCTACGAAATGCCGATGGCCAGCGCTCAGGTGAAATCCTGCTTGCTGCTGGCGGGCCTCTACGCAGCCGGTTCCACCACCGTAATTGAGCCTGCGCCAACCCGCGACCACACCGAGCGGATGCTGCGTGGTTTTGGTTATCCGGTCAGCGTGGACGGCAACAGAGTCACAGTTGAGCCTGGCCACAAACTGATTGCCACCCATATTGAAGTACCTGCCGATATTTCCTCGGCCGCGTTCTTTCTGGTGGCGGGCTCCATTGCTGAAGATTCCGAATTGGTGTTGGAACATGTCGGTATTAACCCGACGCGTACGGGCGTTATCGATATCCTGCGTCTGATGGGGGCCGATATCACCCTGGAGAACCGGCGTGAAGTCGGTGGCGAGCCGGTGGCTGATCTGCGCGTGCGCTCAGCCAAGCTCAAGGGCATTGATATTCCTGAAGACCTGGTGCCGCTGGCTATTGACGAATTCCCCGTGCTTTTTGTTGCGGCTTGCGTCGCTGAAGGCCGCACCGTCCTACGGGGAGCGGAGGAGCTGCGGGTGAAAGAGTCCGACCGCATCCAGGTTATGGCTGACGGCTTGCTGGCGTTGGGCGTAAAAGTCCAGCCAACTCCGGACGGCATCATTATTGACGGTGGCAGTATTGGTGGCGGCGAAGTGCATAGTCATGGTGACCACCGTATCGCCATGTCGTTTAGCGTTGCCTCGTTGCGCGCTACGACGCCGATCCGTATTCACGATTGCGCTAATGTCGCCACCTCGTTCCCCAACTTCCTCGGCCTGGCCGCGCAGGTTGGCATTCGTGTAGCTGAAGAGGGTAAGTCATGAACAATCAGGCGCCAGTTATCGCCATCGACGGCCCAAGCGGCTCCGGCAAGGGCACCATTGCCAGCCTGCTAGCCAAGAAGCTGGGGTGGAGCTTGCTGGACTCCGGCGCGCTTTATCGCCTGCTGGCCTTTGCTGCGCGCAACCATGGCGTCGACCTCACCAACGAAGAAGCACTCAAACTGCTTGCCGCTCATCTGGATGTTCAGTTTGTCGCGGCCGCCAATGGCCAGCCGCAACGCATCATTTTGGAAGGCGAAGAAGTCACTGACGCCATTCGTAACGAACAGATCGGCGCCGGTGCGTCGCAGGTCGCCGCGCTAGGCGCAGTAAGGGATGCATTGCTGCAACGGCAGCGCGCGTTCCAGGAAATGCCGGGGCTGGTGGCGGATGGTCGCGACATGGGGACCGTCGTGTTTCCTGATGCCCCGCTTAAGATATTCCTTACTGCCAGTGCGGAAGAGCGAGCTCGACGCCGGTACTTGCAGTTGAAGGCCAAGGGCGACGATGTTAATCTTGCGAGTCTGCTAGACGAGATTCGCTTGCGCGATGAGCGCGATACCCAGCGTACGGTGGCACCGCTGAAACCAGCGGCTGACGCTATTCAGCTGGATTCCACCGAACTCTCGATTGAGCAGGTGCTGGAACGAATTCTGAGTGAAGTCGCCAACCGCGATCTCGCCGGATGACAAAGCAGGTCTGCAGGGAACCCAGTCTCTATCCCGCAGCCGGCTTTTAAACTAACGAAACCCACGTTGTCTGGAATGTGGATGCTGGGCGGGTTTATCCGTCCTAGATCAATCAGGAATTAACATGAGCGAAAGCTTTGCAGAACTTTTTGAAGAAAGCCTAAAAACCCTCGACATGCAGCCGGGCGCCATCATCACCGGTATCGTTGTTGATATCGACGGTGACTGGGTTACTGTCCACGCCGGTCTGAAGTCTGAAGGCGTCATCCCGCTCGAGCAGTTCTACAACGACGCTGGCGAGCTGACCATCAAGGTCGGTGACGAAGTACACGTTGCGCTGGACGCGGTTGAAGATGGCTTTGGTGAAACCAAGCTGTCCCGTGAAAAAGCCAAACGTGCAGAGTGCTGGATCGTTCTGGAAGCGGCTTTCGCAGCTGAAGAAGTGGTTAAGGGCGTTATCAACGGTAAGGTTAAAGGCGGCTTCACTGTCGACGTTAACGGCATCCGTGCGTTCCTGCCAGGTTCTTTGGTTGACGTTCGCCCAGTGCGCGACACCACGCACCTCGAAGGCAAAGAGCTGGAATTCAAAGTTATCAAGCTCGACCAGAAGCGCAACAACGTTGTCGTTTCCCGTCGCAGCGTCCTCGAAGCCGAGAACTCCGCAGAGCGTGAAGCTCTGCTGGAATCCCTGCAAGAAGGCCAGCAAGTCAAAGGTATCGTCAAAAACCTCACCGATTACGGCGCATTCGTCGATCTGGGTGGCGTGGACGGCCTGCTGCACATCACCGACATGGCTTGGAAGCGCATCAAGCATCCATCGGAAATCGTCAACGTTGGCGATGAGATCGATGTAAAAGTGCTGAAGTACGATCGCGAGCGCAATCGTGTTTCCCTGGGCCTGAAGCAACTGGGTGAAGATCCATGGGTTGCTATCAAAGCTCGTTACCCAGAAAGCACCCGCGTAACTGCCCGCGTTACCAACCTGACCGACTACGGCTGCTTCGCTGAGCTGGAAGAAGGCGTTGAAGGTCTGGTGCACGTTTCCGAAATGGACTGGACCAACAAGAACATCCACCCGTCGAAAGTCGTACAAGTTGGCGACGAAGTGGAAGTTATGGTTCTGGATATCGACGAAGAGCGTCGTCGTATCTCCCTCGGCATCAAGCAGTGCAAAACTAACCCGTGGGAAGATTTCTCGGGTCAGTTCAACAAAGGCGACAAGATCTCCGGCACCATCAAGTCGATCACCGATTTCGGTATCTTCATTGGTCTGGATGGCGGCATCGACGGCCTGGTTCACCTGTCCGACATCTCCTGGAACGAAGTAGGCGAAGAAGCTGTACGCCGCTTCAAGAAAGGCGACGAGCTGGACACCGTGATCCTGTCGGTTGACCCAGAGCGTGAGCGTATCTCCCTGGGCATCAAGCAACTGGAAAGTGATCCGTTCTCCGAATACGTTGCTACCAACGACAAAGGCGCGATCGTTCGCGGCACCGTCAAAGAAGTAGACGCCAAGGGCGCTGTAATCACCCTGGCCGAAGGCATCGAAGCTGTACTGAAAGCCTCCGAAATCAGCCGCGATCGCGTTGAAGACGCCCGCAACGTGCTGAAAGAAGGCGAAGAAGTAGAAGCTAAAATCATCAGCGTTGACCGTAAGAGCCGCGTAATCAGCTTGTCGGTTAAGTCGAAAGACGTTGAAGACGAAAAAGAAGCCATCAAAGAAATGCGCAAGCAGGAAGTTGAAACTGCTGGTCCGACCACCATCGGTGATCTGATTCGCGCACAAATGGAAAACCAGAACTAAGTTCTGAGCTTCCATTAAGAAAAAGGGCGACTTCGGTCGCCCTTTTTTGTTTTTGAATTCAAGGAGCTGCAGCGCATTAGGGGCTGTTCAAAGCGCTTCGGTCATGCTAAAACCTTTGCAAGCTGATCTAGTCGCTTGAAAACGAAGGGAAAATCATGACCAAGTCGGAACTGATCGAACGCATCGTCACGCACCAAGGGCTCCTCTCCCCCAAAGATGTCGAGCTGGCCATCAAGACCATGCTTGAGCAAATGTCCCAGGCCCTTGCTACGGGAGATCGTATCGAGATTCGCGGCTTTGGTAGCTTTTCCCTGCACTTCCGCGCGCCTCGGGTAGGGCGTAATCCCAAGACGGGGCAGTCGGTTCGGCTGGATGGGAAGTTTGTTCCGCACTTTAAGCCGGGCAAGGAGCTGCGGGATCGGGTTAACGAGGATGAGTAGTTAGCGTCGCTGTGTTTATTGACTTTTGCGGTGCTATTCGAAAGCAGAAGCTATATGTGCTGTTTTTCACTATTGGTTCTTCTATCGCTTCTATAACTCGCAATAATTTTCTAATATAGCACCCCTATTGCGCGCGATGTTGAGGATGCTGTGTTGGCAAAATGCCATCTTTCAATTCATGCCTTAAACACAGAATGTCGCAGTTTGTACTTATGTTACAGATTTGACTTGCAGGGTTAGCTATTTTTTTGGTTTCTCAGTTCTGTCTCCTCGAATGAGGATGTGGGTTGTAGATGTAAAATAATACAGAAGCGAGCCAAGTGTTCCTTCTTTGATTGGCTCAAGTCGAACTGGATGTCATTGGAAGTTAATCCAAGTCGACAATATATAGAAATTCTAAGGTTTATTAAAATGAGCAAAGTTGCGTTAATCACCGGCATCACTGGGCAAGACGGCGCCTATCTTGCTGAGCTTCTCTTGAAGAAAGGCTATGTAGTACACGGTGTAAAACGACGCTCTTCACTGTTCAATACCGATCGTATTGATCATCTGTATCAAGATATTCATGAAAAGGAAGTTCGCTTTTTCCTCCATCATGGCGATTTAACTGATTCAACAAATTTGATTCGCATTGTTCAACAGGTCCAGCCTGATGAAATATACAATCTTGCAGCAATGAGCCATGTTGCGGTTAGTTTTGAAACACCAGAATATACGGCCAATGCAGACGGTATAGGCACACTACGGATTCTGGAGGCAATACGTATCCTTGGTCTTGAAAAGAAAACCAAGTTCTATCAGGCCTCAACCTCAGAGTTGTATGGGTTGGTGCAGGAAACCCCGCAAAAAGAAACCACTCCGTTTTACCCACGAAGCCCTTACGCTGTAGCGAAACTCTATGCGTATTGGATTACTGTGAATTATCGTGAGGCATACGGCATCTATGCATGTAACGGAATTTTGTTTAATCATGAAAGTCCTGTTCGCGGGGAAACTTTTGTAACGCGCAAAATAACCCGAGCGCTTGCGCGCATTAAGCTCGGTCTTCAAGATTGTCTTTATTTGGGTAATCTAGACGCCTTGCGCGATTGGGGGCATGCAAAAGATTATGTGGAAATGCAGTGGTTGATGCTGCAGCAAGAAGTTGCAGAAGATTTTGTAATTGCAACAGGTGTTCAATTTAGCGTACGCGATTTCGTGGATCGCGCCGCGCGAGAGCTAGAAATCAATATTCGCTGGGAAGGTACTGGCGTCAATGAGAAGGGCTACGACGAGCAAGATAACTGTATTGTCGCGGTAGATGAGCGGTACTTTAGACCTACGGAAGTTGAAACCCTGTTGGGCGATCCTAGTAAAGCTAAAGAAAAGCTGGGTTGGGAGCCTAAAATCACTTTTGATGAGCTCGTGAGTGAGATGGTTAGAGAAGATCTCAAATCCGCTGAGCGCGATGAATTGGTCAAGCGGCATGGTTACTATGCCAATGAGTATCACGAGTAAATAGAGCCGGTTGACTGGCTAACAACATAAGCCCTGGTTTTTGGTGGTGAGGCCGCTATCAAAGATTAATAAATGTGTACTCATGACCGACACCATCAAAAAGTCACTTGCCGCCACTTTCTCCTCAAGAATTTTGGCGGCAGGCTTAAACATCATAGTGGTCCCC
>NZ_JBBNAH010000052.1:0-2659 GCF_037994325.1 Pseudomonas sp. | reverse complement strand
CGAAGGGCAATTGCACGGCCCGGTAAAGATCGAAGAATTCGGCCGCGCGCAAGCCGACCTCAGCTACAACCACGGCCAACTCAACGGCCCGCTGACGCTCTACCACCCCAACGGCAGAGTGTCTGCCCAGATGCCCTACGCCCAAGACCGCGTACATGGCCTGGCCAAGTTCTACGCCGCCGAAGGTGGCCTGCAACGCACCGCCCACTACCGCCACGGCCGCCTGCACGGCGAAGCCTGCAACTACTTTCCCGACGGCAGCGTGGCGGAACTGGAACACTACCGCGACGGCGTGCGCGAAGGCGCCTACCGCCGCTTTCACGCCAACGGCCAGGTCGCCTTTAGCGCCCATTACTTGCGTGGTGTACCCGTGGAACCGGGGCGTGCCTTTACCGACGATGGCCGCGCCCTGAACGCCGCAGGCAAACCCGTATCGCGGCTGCGCGGCTGGTGGCAAGGCATGTTTGAACAGCCACAAAGCTGAAGGACTTAGGGCACTAACTCCGTCACCTGCCCAGGCATCGCCACCTTAATCACCCCGGCCCACGTGCACATCAGCGTGCCATTGGCATCCAACGCCGGCATCGGCCCCAACAACACCGTCGGCGCGCCACCGGGAATCCACGGCGCGGCGGTGGCGGGAATGCACGGCATCGGCGTCAACACCCCCAAAGCAGCCGCTGTTGCTGCCGCCACCATGGGATTGGCAATGCTGCTACACATGCCAAAGGTAGGAATGTTCACCAACGGAATATGGTCCAGCAAATTTGCCGCCGGCATGCTGCTGGTGAGCGTGCGATTGACCGGCAACACATTCAGCACCGTAGGCGCAGCGCCAAAACTGCACTGCAACGTGGCGCCGCTGCAAACGTGAGGACAGCCCATGGGGTGGCTCCTGGGTTAGGTGGTTGAATCGTAGTAGAAAAAGCCTAAGTCGTTAGAAAGACGCTGCTCGCTTGGCCTGCAACCACTGAACTGCCTCGCCGTAACTTCCTACAGGCCTATGCCACTCCAGCTGTGATTTGCCTGGCATCCCACACCTCGGCCAGCACTAGCTGGCATTCAACACCACCCTCCTCGCCGTAACGTTTTCGCAGCCCACCGCCTGCCGAGACAAAACGCCGACATGGATGTACACAGCCCGCTTTGCCGATCCATCGCCCGCCTGCTGATCGCTGTTCTTTTCCTCAATCCCCTGCTGAGCACGGCGGCCGACTTGGCCGTTGATAGCGGCAGCACGTCCATCACTCAAGCCGCCAATGGCGTACCCATCGTCAATATCGCTGCGCCTAATGGCAGCGGTCTTTCCCATAACAAGTTCACTGATTACAACGTTGGCCAGCAGGGCCTGATCCTTAATAACGGCACGGCGGCGTTTAACCAGACCGAATTGGGTGGGGTGATTCTTGGCAATAGAGGGTTGGGTGGGCGTGCGGCTGGGTTGATCCTTAACGAGGTCACCGGCGGCAATCCAAGCCAGCTTAGGGGCTATACGGAAGTTGCTGGGCAGAGCGCGCATGTGGTGGTGGCCAACCCTCACGGCATCACCTGCGATGGCTGCGGGTTTATCAATACACCGCGCGTAACGCTGAGCACTGGTGCATCGGTAATCGAAGCTGAGCAGCTCAGGCAATTCAATGTCGACGGCGGCCAGATCGTTATTGATGGCGCCGGCCTTAACGCCGCCAATATCAGCCAGTTCGACCTGATCACCCGCAGCGCCAAGCTCAATGCGGCGATTTATGCCCAGCAGCTGAACATCGTCACCGGCCGTAATGAGGTCGATGCGGCGACCTTGGCGGCCACGGCCAAAGCTGATGCCAGTAGCTCAAGGCCTGGCGTTTCTATCGACAGTTCCGCGCTTGGTGGCATGTACGCCGGCGCGATTCGTTTAGTCGGCACCGAGGCAGGTGTCGGGGTAAAGCTGGCCGGCGATATGGCGGCCAGCGGTGACGATATTCAGATCGACGCCAATGGCAAATTGACCGTAGCCCGCGCGGTAAGCGCCGGGCAGTTACGCGCCAAAGCCGAGCAGATTGAGTTCACCGATAAAGCCCATGCCGATGGCGCTGTGCAGGTGATTTCGAGCGGCGCGGTGACGGTCGCCAAAAGTCTGACCAGTGCGGCTGATGTTTCGATAAAAGCTGGCTCGCTGAGCAACCAGGGAACATTGGGCGGTGCTGGCAATGTTCGCGTAGATGTCGCTGCCTTGCTGAACCAAGCCGGCCTGATTTTCAGCGGCCAGGACATGGCGCTCAACGTCGACAGCTTTACCAACCAAACCGGCGACGTTTATAGCCTCGGCAAGCTGACCATCACCGCCAGCGATGGCATCAACAACCGCTCTGGCAGCATCGAAAGCGCTGGCGATTTAACGCTTCAAGCCAAGCGCATCAGCAATCAGCGCGACGTGCTGACCACCCGCCAGGAAAAATACGCCGCCCGTATTACCGAACTGCCATGCAGCAGTGACTACGGCGCGGGCGATTGCGACGGCGGCAAGGAAAACCAGGTTTGGAACATTCTCGAACGTGACCGCTTGTTGGTTACCGAAGCGAGTCGTGGGGCGTTTGTCACCGCTGGCGCCAACGTCAGCCTGATGGGCGAAAGCCTGCTTAACCACGCCAGCTCCATCAGCGCAGCCGGCGACTTAAGCATC
>NZ_JBBNAH010000051.1:0-1504 GCF_037994325.1 Pseudomonas sp. | reverse complement strand
CACGGGTAGCGGATATAGATACCGACACCTTGTCCGGCGAGTCCGCCGCCTACCTGAAAGCCCTGCGCCCCATGCTGCTGGTGATGATGGACCGCATTGCCGAAGCCCATGAACTGGGCAGGCAGGCGCTGACCGAAGTGTCCATGGACTACCCCTTCGCCTGGGCCATGCTCAACCAGGCCCTGACCCAGACCAGCATCATTCTTGGCCTGCACCAGGACGCCCACCACTTCGTCGACGAAGCCCGCCGCGCGCAAAGCGACGCCGCCGGCGCCTTTGGATTTGTACTCGCCGAATCTGCCGAAGCCCTGCTCGACATGATGGCCGGCCGCCTCAAACAAACCACCGCCCGCCTACGCCTGGCCACCACCATGCTCAAAGCCGAACGCCGCCGCGACCGCAACGGCAACGCCCTGGCCGCCATCCAACTGGGCGAAGCCCTCTACGAAAGCGACCAATGCGACGAAGCCCAGCGCCTGCTACTCATCTACGCCCCACTGGTACAAGACCTCGGCCTATCCGACGCCCTGATCACCGCCCACACCCTACTCGCCCGCATCGCTGACGAAAAAGGCGACCGCGACCGCGCCCTGCAACTGCTCACCGAACTCGAAGCCGTCGGCCACCGCCTCGGCCAACCCCGCGTCGCCGCCAGCGCCCGCCTCGAACGCGCCATGCAACACCTCGCCCACGGCGACCAAGCCGGCGCCAACGAACAGCTCACCCTCGCCGAACAAAGCTTCGCCTGGAGCGACGCCAGCAACTACTGGTTTATCGCCAACGACACCCTCACCCCCACCATCGCCCGGCTGCGCGTAATGGTGCGCACCGGCTCAGCCCACAAAGCCATCGCCCCGCTGCGCACCGAACTCGCCGAAGCCGAACGCCTGATGCGCGGCCGCCGCGCCTTGAAACTACGCATCCTCCTGGCCGAAGCGCTGCACACCGACGGCCAAGGCAAGATGGCCCTGCGCACGCTGGAGCGAGCGCTGAAATTTGCTCAGAGCGAAGGCTATATCCGTAGCTTTCTGGAAGAAGGCAGCGTGATCCAGGCCATGCTTGGCGAGCTGCACAGCGAACTGGATGAAAGCGACGACGCAGGCGAATACACGCTTGACCGCTGGTTGCGCACAAGCGCGCCAGCGCCTGCTGCGCCTACAGGGAGTGGCGGATTGGTGGACCCGTTAACGCAGAAGGAATTGAAGGTGCTTAACCTGTTGGGCCAGGGATTATCCAATGCGGCGATGGCGGAGAAGTTGTTTGTGTCCGACTCCACCGTGCGGACGCATTTGCGGAATATTAATTTGAAGCTGCATGCCAATAGTCGGACGCAGGCGATAGCGATTGCGCGGCGGATGGGGCTTTGTAGTTAGGTTGGGCTCGCGGAAGCGATGTTAATACGAAGAGATAGTTTATCGTCCGCTAACGGTGCCTCCGCTTTCCAAGCATCGTGGCTGAAGCCGCTCTCACAAGGTGCCTCGCCCCCCCCGTATGAGGCTTTAGG
>NZ_JBBNAH010000050.1:0-16667 GCF_037994325.1 Pseudomonas sp. | reverse complement strand
TTTTACGCGCTGACCATGAAAGCTGGATGGGTAGGCGGCGCTGGGACTGCGGAAAGCGACGTTGTCGTGCGCGGGGCATTGAGTTCTCCGCGACTTCAAGAGTGGCGTGTAACGCTTGAGCTTATCCGTGAGAATTTCCTTGGCGGAATAGGCATCGGTAATTATGCGGTGAGCTCCTATGAGCAACACTTAGCCCTTGGCACACCTTCTCCTGATGGGGCTTTGTTTAATCATTCCCATAATTCGCCAATGCAGGTGGTTGTCGAGTTGGGGCTGGCGGGATTAATTTGGCTCTTGGTTTTGATCGCACTTGCGGCTAAGGCCTTCTGGCGCGCGTCTAGGCAGCAGGAGCGTCTCCTGCCTCTGATGGTTGTTTTGGCGATACAAGTCTACAGCCTGATCGAGTTTCCACTTTGGATGATGCATTTTTTGGCTCTCCACATGCTTCTACTCGGTGCTTTGGGTGGTGCCTCGGTAACAATCAAGTTCAAACGAGGCAGGTTATTTTCCATAGTGGCACTGCTTGCGACCCTTATGTTGTCGGTGATCTATCTCCCCCTTGCTGAACGTATGGTGTGGAGTTTTCGTCAGTATTTCTTGCGGACACAGGTACAACAGCAGGACTACAGATTTGTGAATGCCATGATCCGCGATCCATTGTTGGAGCCTTTTGGCTATGCGCTCTACTTCGCAAACTTTGATCTTTCTGCTGAATCCTTGGAAAAGGAGAGGGAGGTTTTGGAGCGTTTCCGCCACTATCTTCCCTATCCACAGATCATGGTCAGATTGGCACTGGTTCAGATGATTGATGGTAATGAAGCCGCAGCTCGTAAAACGCTATCCGAGCTAAATAGGTTTTATGGCGATAGATACAAGCCTGCGCTTTATGAACAGCTCGCTGCTACTAAGGAACGCTTCCCGAATGTTGCTTTTGGTCGGTTGCTAGTGCCAGAGGCAGACGCAGGGAAATAGATTGTCCAAGCATAAAAGATCCCGCCGTCGCGGGGTTTTTTATGCGTTGGTGTTTTTTGCATCAAGTCCCAACGTTTACTGTCGTTCTGCTACTGCAGTATTTCATCCTTTTAGTCTCCTTAAGCTGGAGGCTCGTTTAATAGGTGCTGGATTCTATGCGGTAATGCGGAACTCAGTAGCCGAACACTTTTCGAGAGCTCCACTTAGATGTCCAAGAGTCGTTCGACCCATCTCGCTTTTATGCTTGTCCTCGTAGTAGTCGGCCTAGCCTTCTGCCAGCCCCTACACGTCTTCCCCCTCGTCAATTTCGTCGAAGAACTCCTGGTCACCCTCGGTGTGCTATTCGCTGCCGGCCTTCTTTTCCTCTCGACCAAAGAACTGAAGCTATCCATCTGGCTTTTCCTATGGCTAGGACTCGGCGTTTTATTTGTTCTCTCTGGTTGGTTACACCCAGCGCCGTTCGTGGCGGCGAAGATGCTCGTGGGGGTGTATTGGCTGATTGGGCTGTTGGCGTTGTTGATTGGCGATCAGGTGGATTGGTCGTTGGATGGCGAGCGCTTGGCGCGGTGGTTGGGGTTTGCGCTGGTGGTGACGGCGATGGTCTGCGCTGTGGGCGGGCTGTTACGCAATTACGGGTTGTTGGGGCACCTTTGGCAGTTCTATTTTCCGGAGCCGTTTATAGGCCGCATGGTGGGCCTGGTTGGGCACAGTAATTTCTTTGCCTATATCTGTCTCTTTGGTTTGCTGGGCGTGGGTTATCTGTTTAGCAAAAAGCATCTGCCGCTGTGGTTTTGCCTGTTCTGTGTGTTGATCTTGGTCAGTGGGATTTTGGGCGCTGGTAGTCGCTCGGTGTTGGTGGCGTGGCTGGCGACAATTGCTGTGTTGCTAATGCGCTTTAGGGTGGCCGCCGTTAAGCCTTGGGTGTTTTTCCTGATTGGCGCGTTTGTTTTTTATTGGCTGTTTCGCCCGGTATTTCTGGCGGTGGATGGCTGGCTGTCTGTTTATGTGGTTAAGCACGGTTTCTTGCTGGGTGGCGGTTCTGCGAATGCAGATATCGTTGGTCGTGGTGGGCTGAGTGCGGAGCGCTTGGCGGAGTGGAAAGTTACGCTGGAGTTGATTCGTCAGCATTTCTGGGGCGGCATCGGCATCGGTAACTACGCGGCTGAAACCTTCCGTCAGCACCTTGCCGATGGCACGCAAACGCCGGGTGCGTTGTTTTTGCATTCGCATAATTCGCCGATGCAGTTGGTGGTGGAGTTGGGTGTCGCCGGATTGTTGTGGTTACTGGCGCTGGTGGGCATTGCCGGTGCTGCGTTTTGGCAGGCGACAAAAGAGTCGACTCGGCTTTTACCGTTGTTGGTGGTGTTGGCCATTCAGGTCTATGGCCTGTTTGAGTTTCCGCTTTGGCTGATGCATTTCCTTGCGCTGCATATGCTTTTACTGGGTGCGCTTGGCGGCAGAGAATGGGTGGTTCAGGTCAAGCTTGGGAAGTTGTTTGCGGGGCTGGCGTTCTTTGCGTTTGCGGTTGGCGCGTTTACGTATGTCCCGCTCGCGGAGCGGTTTAATTGGAGCTATCGCCAGTATTTCCTGCAGGAAAAAGTCACCGCGCAGGATTACGCCTTCGTGGTGCCCCTAATGAAAGACCCGCTGCTGGAGCCCTACGGTTATCAGGTTTATTTTGCTAACTTCAATATTTCTGAAGACATGCGAGATATTGAGCGAAAGGCGTTGGAGGGGTTTCGCG
The DNA here is from genome assembly GCF_037994325.1 of Pseudomonas sp. Classification (GTDB taxonomy): domain Bacteria; phylum Pseudomonadota; class Gammaproteobacteria; order Pseudomonadales; family Pseudomonadaceae; genus Aquipseudomonas. The sequence goes on along the minus strand of NZ_JBBNAH010000050.1, from coordinate 13,951 downwards.
ATTATCTGCCGTATGGCCAAACGCTGGTCAGGCTGGCGGTGATAAGGCAAATCGACGGCGATAAGACGGGCGCTCAGCAGGTGCTGGCCGAGATGCGTGCTTTTTATGGCAATGCGTTTGAGTTGGTATTGGAGGAGCAGATATCCGTGGCTCAGGATAAATTCCCGGCGGTAGATTTCTCCGGCTTGCTACTGAGAAAGCTACCCGCGGTTTCGGAAAGCTCGCAACAGGCCGCTTCGCAGCCGCCCGTTAACTGAGTGCTCAAACCAGGCCCGGCTAAAAATGCCGGGCCTTTGCGTTTCAGATGCTCAAGCGCATCGACAAATCCACTGCCTTTACATCCTTGGTCAGCGTGCCAATGGAGATGTAGTCCACCCCCGTTTCTGCAATGACCCGCAGGGTGGTTTCGTTAATCCCACCCGACGCTTCCAGCTTGGCCTTGCCAGCAGTCATCGCTACTGCGGTGCGCATTTCTTCCAGGCTAAGTTCGTCGAGCATGATGATGTCGGCGCCGGCATCCAGTGCTTCTTGCAGTTCGGCCAGGCTTTCGACTTCTACTTCTACCGGTTTGCCTGGGGCAATGCCGTGGGCGGCTTGAATGGCTTGGGCAATGCCCCCGCATGCGGCGATATGGTTTTCTTTGATCAAGAATGCGTCGTACAGGCCGATGCGGTGGTTATGGCAACCACCTTGGGTAACGGCGTACTTCTGTGCCAGACGCAGCCCAGGCAAGGTTTTACGCGTGTCGAGCAGTTTGACCCCGGTGCCTTCGACGATGTCGGCGTAGTGGCGGCAACGGGTGGCCACGCCGGAGAGGCTTTGCAGGAAGTTCAGGGCGCTGCGTTCGCCGGTAAGAAGGGCGCGGGCGGGGCCTTCGAGATGAAATAAAGCTTGGTTAGGCTGCACGCGGTCACCGTCTTGTACTTGCCAATGCACGGCGACGCGGGGATCTATTTGGGCAAATACGTTGTCAACCCATGCGCTGCCCGCTATGACCGCGTTGTCGCGGGTAATGATAGTGGCGTGGGCCAAGCGTTCGGCGGGGATCAGTTGGGCGGTGATATCGCCGCTGCCGACATCTTCTTGCAGGGCGCGGCGTACGTTGGCTTGGATTTCTGCGCCAAGGTCGGCGAGCAGTAGGTTCGGCATTGGGGGCTCCCGGTTTGTCTGGGGGCGATTATAAAGAGGCGAAGGCCTCTGTGTAGCGCCATTTGTATGGGCGGGTTTTGTGCGTCATTTCGCGCGTTTGTCGACAGTCGGTAGCCGTTCGTAACCAGATGCGGTACATGTGTGATGTAGGTCATATCTGAGCAAGAAGTAGGGTTTTATCTTGCGCGGCCTCTCTATAATCACTTCTACTGCTTATTATTGACGCCATGCCATTGACGTTACGGATGACGCTCAGTTGATCGTTATGCAGATGTGAGAGCCAAAGGGCCGGTCTGCGGGAGAGTTGCAATGACTGATGCGAAAGTGGTGCAGCTAAACAAAGTTGCTCCCGAGCACTCGCCAACATCACCGGCGGGGAGGCTGCCCGTGGCACTCATTCACGTGCGCGACAAAGCTGCTCAGCAGCTGAAACAAGCCTTGCAGGCGTTGTTCGACAACGCGGACGACACCCTCTTTGAGATGGCCGACCGCGCGACCAGCAACGCTGAGCAAAATGCCTTTTTCGAGGCCATGCGTGACCTGCGCTTAAAGCGTAAGGGCATCGAACGCGGCTTCCTGCAAAAAGTCTTCGAAACCTTCGCCAACCTCAACCAGTACGAAATCGGCCGTGCGCCGCAGTTGGACGCCGTGTCGTTCGACACCTTGGCGTTAGTGCAGAACGACGAACTGGAAGAGACCGTGGCGATGGATTCCATGGTCGCCAAGGTGATGAGCCGTGATTCGGTCGCCCTGGGCCACCTCACCACGCGTATCAACGCGATCGTCAGCAAGAAAATCGACGACAAAACCAACCCGCTGGGCCCGACCGTGCTCTGCGAGTTCTTCCTGGAGGCGTGCAGCCGTCTGGGCGTTGAGATCAAGGTCAAGCTGATCATTCTTAAGCTGTTCGAGAAGTACGTTCTTGCCGACCTCGATCAGCTGTATTCCGACACCAACCAACAGTTGATCGAAGCTGGCGTATTGCCAGAGCTGAAAACTGCTCCCGTGCGCCGCAAAAACAGCCCGGCTGCTGGCGGCGCGCGCGGTGCGTCTGCTGCAACCGGTGGTCATGCTGAAGGCGCTCAAGGTGGCGGTTTCGCGGATGAAGGCGTGCAGGAAGTATTTGGCGTATTGCAGGAGCTGCTCTCGCAGGTGCGTGGCAGCGGGATGCCGCGCCGCGAAATGCCGGCCGATGCGTTGCCCATTTCCAGTAACGACCTGATGCGCCTGCTTTCCCATATGCAGCAACGCCCGGCCTTTACCACGGCGGTGCAGGACGATTTCGATCTGCGCAATCAGCTTGAGCAATTGCTCGTTCGTGCCAGCGCCAAGAGCGGCAAGTCGCGGGTAGTGGGCGAGGTTGATGAGGATGTCATCAACCTGGTGTCGATGCTGTTCGAGTTCATTCTCGACGACCGCACCTTGTCGGACTCGCTCAAGGCGTTGATCGGCCGCCTGCAGATTCCGATGCTGAAAGTCGCGGTATTGGATAAAACCTTTTTTAGCCGCGGCAGCCACCCGGCGCGCCGCCTGCTTAACGAAATTGCCGCCGCAGCCCTGGGCTGGGCGGAGCAGGACGATACTCGGCGCGACAGCCTGTACCAAAAAATCGAAAACGTGGTGCAGCGCCTGCTTAACGACTTTGTCGATGACCCGGCGATCTTCTCTGAGCTGCTGGCCGACTTCCTCGCCTTTACCGGTGACGAGCGCCGCCGCAGTGAGTTGCTGGAGCAGCGCACCCGTGACGCCGAAGAAGGCAGCGCAAAAGCCGAGTTGGCCCGCCGCGAAGTTGAGCATGCGTTGAACGAGCGCCTGCTGGGCAAAACCCTGCCAGAAGTGGTGGTGCGCTTGCTGCAAGAGGGTTGGAGCAAGGTGATGATGCTCACCTGCCTTAAGCACGGCGTGGATTCTCCCGAGTGGAATGCCACGCTCAATACCATGGATGATTTGGTGTGGAGCGTTGCCCCGCACGAAGATCCAGAAGCCCGTCTGCGTCTGCTAGAGCTGGTGCCGGGGTTGCTCAAGGCCTTGCGTGAAGGTATGGCCAGCGCGGCGTTTGATCCGTTTTCCACTAGCGAGTTTTTCAGCCAACTGGAGAACCTGCATGTGCAGGCCTTCCAGCGCTTTAAGCGGCCATTGCCGGAAGTAAGCGAAGAAACAGGCGCCGAGGTTGTGCCTGGTGTGGAGGGCGAAGCGCCGTTGTTGGAGCTGCCGGCGGAAGAAGAAATTGAAGCGGTTGCTGTGCCGGCGATGGTGGAAGTGATCGAAGAAATCGTCTTGCTGGCACCCGGTGAAAACCGTGTGCAGGAACCGGAAGCGGTTCTGCCCGATGATGACGAAGCCTTGGCGCGCGTCGACAGCTTGGGTGTTGGCAGCTGGGTTGAGTTTCAGGAAGACGAAGAACACAAGCTGCGCTGCAAGCTGGCGGCAGTGATCAAGCCTACGGGCAAGTACATCTTTGTTAACCGCACCGGCATGAAAGTGTTGGAGAAAACCCGCATGGGCCTGGCTGTGGAATTCCGCCGCAATGCCATTCGTTTGCTGGACGACGCGCTGTTATTTGATCGCGCATTGGAATCGGTGATCGGTAACTTGCGTCGGTTGAAAAACGCCTGACCGTTTCGCCCGTCCTAGACAACGCCCGGCCTGTGCCGGGCGTTGTCGTTTTTGCGCTTAGCCCGGTAGAGTGTCCTGCAGTTCAAGGAGCTTTTATGCAGTTGCACCCTCTCACCGGCTGGTGCCACGGCATCAACCATTGCCGCTCGCCCAATTTCAACGCGCGCCCCACTGGGGAAATTTCCCTATTGGTGATCCATAACATCAGCCTGCCGCCAGGCCAGTTCGGTACCGGTAAGGTGCTGGAGTTGTTTCAGAATTGCCTATGCGCCGATGAACACCCGTACTTTGCCGGCATCGCCGAGCTGCGCGTGTCGGCGCATTTTCTGATTGAGCGCGATGGCCGCGTTACGCAATTTGTCTCGTGCCTTGATCGGGCGTGGCATGCCGGTGTGTCGTTGTTTGAGGGGCGCGACAACTGTAATGATTTTTCGCTAGGCATTGAGTTGGAAGGCACGGACGATCAACCGTTCGCCGACGAGCAATATGCGGCACTGGCGCAACTGAGTGGGCAGCTGTGCCGCGCGTTTACAGCGATCACCCCGCAGCGTATTTGCGGGCACAGCGATATTGCCCCGGGGCGCAAGACCGACCCGGGCGCGTGTTTCGATTGGCCGCGCTTTTATGCGGGGCTGGCGGCTCAAGGACTGGCATCAAGGGGAGGAGTGCAATCGTGAGTTTTCTGGTGTTGCTACTGGTGTTGTGGGTCGAAAAGTTTTCGTCCTGGCGCGCCAAAATCCAGCAGGACGGCCCCTGGTTGCGGCTGCTTGGCTGGTCGGAACGGCAAGGCGCCTTTGGCCATAATCCGTGGTTGTCACTGGCCGTGCTGGTGCTGCTGCCATTGGCGGCGCTGGCTGTGCTGCTGGCGATATTAGGGGTAACCCTGCATGGCTGGCTCGCCTTGCCGGTGCACTTGTGGGTGTTGGTGTATGCGCTCGGCCGTGGCGATCCGTTGGTGGCGCTGGGCCCTTTCCGTGATGCCTGGCGTCGTGAAGATGTGGAAGCTGCCTATTTGGTCGCGCAGCGCGATCTCGGCGTTGAGGCCGCCGATGAGGACAGCCTGTTGCAGTCGGCTCAGGGCTTTCTGCTGTGGCAGGGCTATCAGAGCTTTTTTGCGGTGATCTTCTGGTACGCCTTGCTTGGCCCGTTGGCGGCGTTGGCCTATCGCCTGTTGGCGCTGACCGGCGAGCATGCCCAAGACCCTTCTTTGCGTGCGCGTGCCGGGCAATGGCGGCATGCCTTTGATTGGCTGCCGGTGCGTTTGCTGGCTGCAAGTTTCGCGTTGGTCGGTAGCTTCGTTGCCGTCAGCCGGGTGCTGTTGCATGAGCTCTTGAACTGGAATGTCTCGGCGGCACAACTGATCGCCAATAGCGGTCGTGCGGCCGAAGAGTTTGGGCCTACTACCTTGGGTGAAAGCGGTGTTTCCAGCCTTGATGGCCTATGGCAATTGCTGGTGCGCGCGGGGGTATTTTGGTACGCCGGTTTTGCGCTTTGGACACTGCTTTTTTAACCGCTGGTCGGGCGCGTAGGCCGCTTTCTGCCTGGGCTAGCGGTTTTTATGGGTGTGAAGTGCCATCACTCAAATCAATGGCCTTTTTTGGCAATAGACCTGTTCTTAACCTTAAGTTACAAAGGTGCTGGTCGATATGGGGTATACAGAACGCCGTGCCTGGCGATCTGTGACTCGTGTCACGCTTGATTGCCCTCTGACATTGCCCTTAGTGCGATGCAGAAAGGCCAGCAGGGATAGGCGATTGACCATCGCGCGTCTCACTGCTCTACCCTGTGACGATCCATAACAATAATGTGAACAGGAGACGTCTTGTGAAGACCGTGCTGTATCCGGCCATCGCGCTGATGAATCGCCTTAGTTTTGGTATGAAATTCAGCCTAATCAGCGTGTTGTTTTTTCTGCCGATGCTGGTTACCAACTTCTATCTGGTGCGTGACTCGTACAACGAGTTTGTCGGCACTCGCGCCGAGCTGCAAAGCCTCGACTTGATGAGTGCCAGCCTCAAACTTCGCGCCGACCTGGAAAACCTCAACGACATGGTTGAGATCAACGCTGCTGTCGGCCAGTCCGGCAAGATTGGCGATCTTGAGGCGCGCATCGGTGCGTTGAGCAAACGCATCGAGGCCGACCTGCTCAAGCTTGCACCGGTGGTAACCAACGCCGAGCAAGTGGAGCTATTCAACAACAAACGCGACGAACTGGAAAAAGCCTTGAAAGCGGCTGACGCGGAAACCTCGCTGCAAAGCAAGGCGCCGATGATCGAGAAGCTGCAGGGCAATATGCAGGTGCTGATCAAGATCATCGCCAACCAGGCCGGCCTCAGCCAAGACAGCCAGACCACCGTGCGGCAGATGATTGAACTGGTCACCAATGGCACCCCGGCGGTAACCGCCGCATTAAGCACCGGGCGTTCGCTGGGCGCTGCATCGCTGGCCCAAGGCTTCCTTAATTCTTCCGCCAGCGGCAAGTTCGACGAGCTGCTGCTGACCCTGGAAAAACTCCACGCCGAATATGGCCTGACCATCAATGACGCCCTCGACGGTAGCCCTGCTGCACAAGCGGCGCTGAGAACCCAGGCTGATGCCAGCCGCGCCACGCTCAAAGACAACAGCACGTTCTTTGAGGACCAAGTGGTAATGGCCGATACCCTCGACGCGCCTTGGCAGGAGTTCTACGACAAAGTCTCGGCCTCGATGGACAAAACCTACCAGTTGAATGACGCCGCCTTGGCGTTTCTCAAGCAGCAACTGCAAAAACGTCTGACGCAGAAACAGGCGCAGACGGTGATGCTAGTGGTCGCGCTGTTGGTGGTGTTTATCCTGATTGGTTACCTCTATGGCGGCTTCTACGTCTCCACTCGCACCACCCTGAAAAGCCTTGGCAAAGTTATGGACCAAGTGGCGGCAGGCGATATGACCGTCAGCTTTCATGCGCAGAGCCGCGATGAACTGGGTGAGTTGGGGGAGGTGTTCAATGGCACCGTGCAGAAGATTCATCACCTGATTGAGCGAGTCGGCCATACCGTGACGGCGGTGGGTGTGCAGGCTGATCGTGTGGAAGATGTGTCCGCACAGAGCAACCTCGCGGTGGCGGGGCAGCGTAGTCAGATTGAGCAAGTGGCCACGGCCATGAATGAAATGTCTGCCACTGCGCAGGAAGTGGCGCGCAGCGCGGCGGCTGCGGTGGACAGTGCGCAAAGTGTTAATCATGAAACCGTCAGTGGTCGTGCCTTGGTGGAGTTGCAGGTTGGCAGTATTCAGCGCCTGGCCGATGAGATCGACCAGTCGGTGAGTGTGATCAACCAGTTGGCCAGCGACAGCGCCTCCATCAGCCAAGTGCTGGACGTAATCAAGGGCATCGCTGAACAGACCAACCTGTTGGCCCTGAACGCAGCGATTGAAGCAGCCCGTGCCGGTGAGCAAGGTCGTGGTTTTGCCGTGGTCGCCGATGAGGTGCGTAACCTGGCCAAGCGCACCCAGCAGTCCACCGAAGAAATCGAGAAGATGATCGCCAAGTTGCAAGGTGGTGTCGGTGCGGCAGTAAAAACCATGCACGCCAGCCACAGCATGGCCGACAACACCGTAAACGAGTCCGGCAAAGTGCAGCAGGCGCTGGAGAACATTCTTGGTGCCGTGGGCATGATCGTCGATCAGAACCAGCAGATTGCGGCGGCGGCTGAGCAGCAGACGGCGGTGGCGCATGATATTGACCAGAACATTGTCGAGATCAATTTGGCTGGTGAGCGCACCGCTGAGGGCGCGAGTCAGACAGAGCAGGCCAGCCGCGAGTTGTCTGGGGAAGTGGCCCACCTTAAACAACTGATTAGTGCGTTTAGGGTTTGACTGGAGTGCTTAGATGACAAGGCCGCCTCCGGGCGGCCTTGTCGTTTTTGCGTATGTAGCGCCGGTGCAGAGCACCTGTAGGCAAGGTCTAAGTTCACATGGAGCTGAGGGCTTCAGTCTTGCGGCGTATCACGCAGAAACACCAGGTTGTCGGGCTTGGACTGCTCGGCGTTGAAGCGGTAGCCCTGGTAGTTGAAGTCTTTCAAACCCGCGGGGTCGGTTAGACGCTCTTTGATCACGTAGCGGGCCATCATGCCGCGGGCCTTTTTGGCGTAGAAGCTGATGATTTTGTATTGGCCGTTTTTCAGGTCTTTGAAGTCGGTGTTGATGATCCGCGCTTTCAAGGCCTGGCGCTTCACGGCGCCAAAGTATTCGTTGGAAGCCAGGTTCAGCAGCACATCGTCGCCTTGGGCTTTAAGGGCTTGGTTGAGCCAGCCGCTGATGTTGTCGCCCCAGAAGGCGTACAGGTCTTTGCCGCGGGCATTGGCCAGTTTGGTGCCCATTTCCAGGCGGTAAGGTTGCATCAGGTCCAGCGGGCGCAGTACGCCGTAAAGGCCGGAGAGCATACGCAGGTGTTTCTGCGCGAAGTCGAAGTCGTCTTCGCTGAAGTCTTCGGCGTGCATACCGGTGTAGACGTCGCCTTTAAAGGCCAGCACGGCTTGCTTGGCATTCTTGGTGCTGAACCTGGGGGTCCAGCTGCCGAAACGCGCAGCGTTGAGTCCGGCAAGTTTGTCGGACAGGTGCATCAATTCGGCAATCTGTGCCGGGCTGAAGTCGCGCAGTTGGGCGATCAGCTCTTCGGCGTGGTCGATGTGTTGCGGTTGGGTAAAGCGTTTGGTTACGGGCGGGGTGTCGTAATCCAGGGTTTTGGCGGGTGAAATCACCATCAGCATGGGGCGCGTCTCCTAAAGGCTGCGGCGATTCTATGCGGTGCACGACCTTTTGTCTGGCTTAGCCCCGCAGACGTTGGCGAAAGGCACCAGGGGTTTCGCCACAGAGTTGCTTGAACAGCTTGGCAAAGGCGGCGCGATCGCCAAAACCAACCTGTGCGGCGATTTGTTCCAGCGAGCGCGCTGGTTGCCGTAATGCGGCCTGCGCCGCGCTGATACGTAGCCGCTGCAAATAGTCGTTAGGGGTAATGCCGGTGCTGGCGCGAAAACGCCGCAGCAGGGTGCGCGATGAGCAGTTGGCTTGCGCGGCCAGGCGTTGTAAATCCATCGGCTCAGCACAGTGCCGCTGCATCCAGTTGAGTAGCGGTTGCAGCGGGTCATTGCGCTGCACTTGCGGCAGCAGCGGTTCGAAGCGGGTTTGTTGGCCTCGACTGTGTTCAAACACCAACGCCGCCGCGACCTTTTGCGCCAGGTCAGCGCCGGCGTGCCAGCCGATCAGATAGAGGCACAAGTCCAGCCCGGCCTGGGCGCCGCCGGAGCAGAACAGGCGATCGTCGTGGGTGAGTAACTGCTCAATCTGTAATTTCACCAACGGAAAGCGCTGACGAAATAGCGTGGCCAGGCTCCAGTGCGTTGTAGCGGTGCGCCCATCCAACACTCCCGCTGCACCCAACAAGAAAGCGCTGCTGCATAGGCTGGCCAGATGGCGTTTTTGCGCTTGCGCTGCTAACCAGGGCAATAGGGCGGCGTTGCTGTGCAGGGTCTTGTCGATGGCGTTGCCAGTGGCCGGCAGCATGACCAGGTCTGTGCCCTCGGCTAGGCTGAGATCGCCATCAACGCTAATGCGCGCGAAGTGCAAGTCCACCGGCTGACCGTCCAGGCTTACTCGCTGCAGATTAAATAAGCGCTCGCCGGCCAACTGATTGGCCAGCTGAAAGGCATCCATCGCCATGCTCAGGCTAGAACACACGGTTTGCGGGCATACATACAAGGCGATACGCAGCATGGCAAAAAGGTCTGATGGCTAAGGTTGGCTATATTTGACACAAAGTTGTCGATATAGCCAATCGAGTGCTTGCCGTCTTACCCAGACAATAGGCCAATCGCCACTTACCCCGGAGCCACCATGAGCCACCCCAACGCTGAATTGCTCACCCGTTTTTACCAAGCCTTTCAGCGTCAGGACGCCGAAGCCATGGCCGCCTGCTACGCCGCCGATGTGCACTTCAGCGACCCAGTTTTCCAGGACCTTAATGGCAGTGAGGCCGCCGATATGTGGCGCATGCTCACCAGCCGCGCGCAGAATTTTTCGTTGGACTACTCGAATGTAAACGCTGACGACCAGCAGGGCAGCGCCCACTGGGTCGCGACCTATTTATTCAGCGGCACCGGGCGCATGGTGGTTAACCGTATCCAGGCCAATTTCAAATTCCGTGACGGCAAAATTGTTGAGCACCACGACCATTTTGATTTGTGGAAGTGGTCGGCGCAGGCGCTAGGCGTGAAAGGCGCGTTGTTGGGCTGGACGCCACTGGTGCAGGGTGCGATTCGTAAGCAAGCAGCGAAGGGCTTGGCGGCGTTCCGGGCTGCACGCTGAGTGCCTGGCTAAACATGGTTTTTGCCGCGCACGCCCAAGGTTGCCAGCGCGTTTTCAATGCTGATTAGCTGGCCGGCGTCCGCGTCGATGATGCCTTCGGCGATGGCTTGCAGGTTGGCCAGTTCGGCTTTTACGTAGCCCGTCAGTGCCCTGTTGAGGTGGTGTTGATGGCTTTTTCCGGTGGTGCTGGCGATCAGGTCCAGCGCCCGGACGAGGCGATCGTTGGCGCGGAACGTCAATAAGATGGTAGTCATTGTTCTTCTCTCATGCGGTTTCGATGCAGGGCAGTATCGGATGCGAGATTTTTTGTTAAATCGCCTATAGCGCAAACTTAGTCAGGCAACTTCCTAGAGTCAGGTGCGTTTGGGCTCGGTTACCATAGCTTCCGCTTTTCTGGCCTAGACCCATCCGCATGACCGACGCCACGCTCCTCGAAGACCTCAGCCCGGTGCCCAAGCCCTGGTTCGTTTACCTGGTTCGCGCCGCCAACGGTGCGTTGTACTGTGGTATCAGTGACGATCCGCAGCGGCGTTTCGCGGCACATCAAAGCGGCAAGGGCGCACGCTTTTTTTACTCCAGCCCAGCGGTGGCTTTGGTCTATGTGGAAAGCTGTGCGGGCAAAGGCGATGCGTTGCGCCGCGAGCGCGCGATCAAAGCGTTGAGCAAAAAGGCCAAGGAAAATCTGGTGCTGGCCTGGGCTGTTATCCAACCGCTTTATGATGCGCCATCAGCCTGATTGGGTAGGCCGTAGCGGTGTAGCCGCGTAAGCTCAGGGGCCATAAAAAAAGCGCCCGGAGCTGCTATGCACGAGTTGATCCTGCACCATTACCCCACCTCGCCATTTGCCGAGAAGACTCGCTTGATGCTGGGCTTCAAGCAGTTGTCCTGGCGTTCGGTAATGATTTCTCCGGTTATGCCCAAGCCTGATCTGGTAGCGCTTACGGGCGGTTACCGGAAAACCCCGGTGCTTCAAGTGGGCGCCGATATCTACTGCGATACTGCGCTGATTGCCCGGCGCCTTGAGGCTGAAAAAGCCGCGCCTGCGCTGTTCCCGGCAGAGCAGTTATTTGCGATTACCGGCTTTACCAATTGGATCGATTCGGTGCTGTTCCAGCACGCTGTGGCGCTGGTGTTTCAGCCGGCTTCGGTGGCCATCCGTTTTGCCAAGCTACCGCCGCAAGCGTTGCAAGGCTTTATCGCTGATCGCCAGGGGTTGTTCAGTGGCGGCAGCGCTTCCCGCGTGCCGTTGGCGCAGGCTCAGCACCAATGGCCGCAGCTGATGGCGCGTCTGGAGCAACAGCTCGGCGCCAGCGGCAGCGACTTCTTGTTTGGTGACGAGGCCTGCCATGCTGATTTTGCGCTGGCTCACCAATGCTGGTTTCTCAAAGGCACGCCAGTGACATCGCCGCTGGTGGATAGCTATCCGATGGTGTCTGCCTGGTTTGCTCGGGTGTTGGGTTTCGGTCATGGTTCTTCTACGCCTATGACCTCGGAGGAGGCGTTGGAAGTCGCGCGTAGTTCTACTCCTGCGCCGCTGCCGGACGAGGTGTTTGAAGACCCGAACGGTTTCAAAGCTGGGCAGCAGGTGATCATTGCCGCCACCGATTACGGTGTGGACCCTGTGGCGGGTGAGTTGCTGTTTGCTGGACGTGAGGAGCTGATTCTGCGCCGAGAAGACCCACGTGGCGGCGCGGTGCATGTGCATTTTCCACGTTATGGCTTCCGGATCGAAGCGCAGTAATAGCGCGGCAGTCGAGTGCTGGCATAGCGGAAACGTTCGGTATCCCGGGTGTGAGTCAGCCTCGTTGGCTGTGAGCGGTTGGCGGGGATTTCAGCAGATGCATGAGTGACTTTTTCGTAGGCAAAAAAAGACCCGGCAAGAGCCGGGTCAAAAACCGTGATTAGCCTGATGAGGAGATAATCTGAAAAGTCCGACTGAAGGTCTCTCAGAATATCGACTGATCTCGCGACCAGTTGCGATAATAATAACAATTCTCATTTCTAAGTCAACACCTCAGCATCATCTTTTTTGGGCCGGGCAAATATCCAGTTCCAGAAACACAAAACCCGGCGCAAGGCCGGGTTTTTAGTGCGCTGGGAATCACTCGCTAGCGGGTAAGCGCAGTTGGGTGACTTCCTTGTTCAGCAGATCGATACGTCGCGCCATGCTTTCGATCAGGCTGTGGGCAATGCGCGGATTGCTCTGTGTGAGGCTTAAGAATTGTTCTTTCGGAATGACCATCACTGTGCATGGCTCGCTGGCCAGTACGGTAGCGCTGCGTTTTTCCCGGGTGAACACGGCCATGGCGCCAAAGATTTCATCTTTCTGCACATCACCGACTTTATGCCCATCGACGTACGCTTCGGCGTGCCCTTCGATAATGATAAAGACGTGATCGGCTTCATCGCCTTGGTGAATCAGCTCCTCGCCAGCGGCGAAATGCTGGAAGCCGGTAGCGGGGCGGATCTCCGGTTGTTTAATGCGAGCCAGTGCGTCAGACAGCAATGCCGTATGGCCGATCAGGTACTGAACGAACAGTTCCAGGCGTACTTCACTGGCATAGATATGTTTGAACACTTCGGTACGGGTGTAGGGCACCAAGCTTAGCGGTTCCTCGCTGCTATAGCGGCAGGTGGGGAACTCGATGCCTTGACGCAGCCCGAACAGATCACCTTCCTGCAAATAGAACAGCGGACGCTCATCCACAAGGGCATGCAACAAGCCGTTTTCGATGATAAACAGCTGATTGCCTGGTAAGTCTTGGGCGAGATCGTCAGTGCGTTCCAGACGCACCGTCTCGCCCGCTGGTGCAAGCCCTTCCAGCAGCTGCGTGGGGATGCCTTGCAGTCGGTTGATCAGCTGGTCGGCGTAGGCCGGTTGCTCCCCGAGTAGGTACATACAGTAATTCCTTGAACTGGCTGGGCTTACGAGAACGCACGAACGTCCCTGAAACAATAGTTTGCCCTGGCCCTGGCGTAAATCGTTGAGCGTAAGGGATGTGAGCTAGCTCTTATTGTTAGGTGGCATAGCGTCGAGCTGGCCATTCAACTCTGCTTTATGGGCCGGTGGCAACTCATTCCAATGCACATCCAGCAATGCCCCCTCAATGGCATACAGCAAGACCTTGGACGCTCTGAATCCTCGAGCCTGTACCGCGCGGTAAGCGCCCACCGCGCCAAGGCGGCGTAGATCGGTTGCGCTATGGATGCCGACGGCATGCAGCCATTGCGATGAGGTTTTTCCCAAGTTTTTCAGGTGTTGTAGTTCGTCGTTCATCGTGCCTCCTTGGCAGCCGTGCGTAGCCCGCCGTTGTAGGTGCGGCGAGTACCCTGCCAGGAAGTGTAGCGGTCACTGAAAAAAACGTGGCTGATTGATATCTCGCCCATCTTTTTACTGGGCTCGACGCACTGAAAAGCTGTTTCAGACCTGCTTTGCTCTGCGGTCTGGGCTCGCGTTCCATGCGTAAGGTTGTTCATTTTTCGCTCGGCCGATAGCGCATGCGCGTGCCGAAATTCAGCGACATCAAGATTTCATCCGCACTCAATTCCACCGGGAAATAGACCCCGGAAATTTGTGCATGGGCAATGCTGGCGCCGTCCATGCGCGTGTTGCGCAGGTCCAGCCCGCGAAGGTCTGCTCCGCGAAAATAGCCATTGGTGAAATTGATGCCTTCGGTATCCAGGCGTCTGAGGTCCAAGCCACGGAAGTCGCCGTCTGTGAGGTCGACATCGCCGCCCTGAGATTTCTGGGCATTGAAGCCTTCGATATCTTCGTTGTGCAGCAGGGCGTACAGCGGGGAATCCAATTGACGAGGTGCGCTCATAGCGGGCTTCCGATAAAGGG
>NZ_JBBNAH010000049.1:0-3418 GCF_037994325.1 Pseudomonas sp. | reverse complement strand
CCGCCAGGCCGCGCGGCAATATGAACAAGCCAGCTATGAACTGGACGCACAAACCAGCAGCACCCTTATCGAGCTGCGCAAGCAATTCAACCTGTGCGTCAGCAGTGTCGCCAAGGTACGCGCCTATGAGCTGGCAGTGGCTTCGGCCAATACCTTGATCGACGCCACGCGCAAAAGTGTGGCTGGTGGCGAGCGCGTCAACCTCGACGTACTCGACGCCGAACAACAGTTCTACAGCGCCCGTCGCGACTTGGCGCAGAGTCGCTACGCCTACCTGCGCGCCTGGTTGCAACTGCGTTATTTGGCCGGCTCGCTGCAAGCCCAAGACATGCAGGAACTGGCGCGTTATTTCGCCGAGCGCCAGTAGGGTGTGCCGTGCCTACCCAGGCGATAACGCCGCAGCCGCGTGGGGCGCAGCGCCCCCTACGCTCAAAGCATGGAAAATTTCTGCGGATTTTTTTACTGACTTTCCCGCCCCAGTCGTCATTTACGTCAGAGGCCAGGTTTTTCCCCTCGGCCGCCCACTCTTTCGAGGCAATTGCCATGACCGCGCAACAATCGCAACTGACCCACGCTCTGCGTTCGCAACGCCTAAACCAATTGACCCACGAGCCCCACAGCCGCCTCGACGCTCTGGTAAAAAGCCACGACCCGTTCGGTAGCCGGGAAAATTTCGCCAAGTTTGTCGCCGCCCAGTACCTGTTCCAGTACGACCTGGAAAACCTCTACCGCAACGCCGAGCTGGCGCAGATTGTTGACGACCTGCCCAGCCGCGCCCGCGTTGAACAGGCGCGCCTGGACCTGGCCGACCTTGACCACGCCGTGCCGCAGGGTGACGACAGCGTGCGTGGCCAACACCATGGCCTGGGTGCTGCGTTGGGTTGGGTGTTTGTTTCCGAAGGCTCGAAGCTGGGCGCTGCCTTTTTGATCAAGCGTGCTGAAGCGCTGCAGCTCAGCGACACCTTTGGCGCCCGCCACCTCGGTGAGCCGGAGGGCGGTCGCGCCCAAGGCTGGAAAAAGTTCGTCGCCGCCCTTGATGCTGTGGTGCTGGATGCCGAGCAAGAGCGCCAAGCCGAGGCCGCCGCCATTGCCGCTTTCAACCGCTTTGCCGACCACCTGGAACGTACTTTTGCCTGAAGCCTGTGAGCCGCTCAGCCCGCGCCGGCCCTTGCGTTGGTTATGGTTGGCGGTTGCCTATCTAAGCCTGGGGCTGGCGGTGCTGGGGGTGATTGTTCCCGGCCTGCCGACCACCGAGTTTGTGCTGCTGGCCGCCTGGGCGGCTTCACGTAGCTCACCGCGCTTGGCCGCTTGGCTGGAAAACCATCGGCTGTTTGGCTCGCTACTGCGTAACTGGCGCGACGGCGGCGTGATTACCCGCCGCACCAAGTGGCTGGCGAGCCTAAGCATGTTGCTGGCGCTGACCATCATGTTGCTGACCGTAAAGCACCTGCCTTCGGTGGCATTTGCCGCACTGGGCATGAGCTGCGGCGCGGCGTGGATCTGGTCGCGTCCTGACCGGCGTCAGTAAGCTGTTCAAGCGCACAAGCGGTTGGGTATCGCCGCCCACATAAACCTGTGAAAGGTGCGTGGAGTTATTGGCTGATTTCCTATATTCCTGCTGCGAAGACGGGGGTGATTCTGCACGTTCGTTTCTTGCGGACTCACCTCTATGCTGCCCACTTTCTTGCGATGTGCTTCAGCACTTATCGCCCTTAGCTGTTCGGCAGTGGTTTTAGCCGAGCCGCCCGCACTTATTCCTCGCGCACAGTTGTTTGGCAACCCTGTTCAGGTTGGCGCGCAAATCAGTCTGGACGGCAAATGGCTGGCCTGGCTTGCACCCAAAGATGGCGTGCTGAATGTGTGGATCGCCCCAGCGGATAAGCCCGATCAAGGCCAGGTCCTGACACAGGCCAAAGACCGGCCCATTTATGAGTATTTTTGGGCGCCGGATTCTTCATCGATTCTGTATGTGAACGATAACGCTGGCGACGAAAACTATGTGCTCTACAAGGTTGCGGTGAGTGGCGAGCACGCTGGTGTGGCGCGGCGCCTGACCCCGGCCGAAAAGACCCAGGTGCAGATCGTCGGTATCAACCAGAACGTTAAGGACCGCATCCTTATCGGCTTGAACAATCGCGACCCACGCCACTTTGACGTCTACAGCCTGGACCTCGCGTCCGGCAAGCTGACCGAGGTGTTCTACAATCGCCTGGGCTACAGCAATTTTCTCACCGACGGCGATCTGCGCTTGCGCATAGTCACTGGCGAGGACAGTCAAGGGAATACCGAGCTGTATTGGGTACACGGCGATAGCGTCGACAATCGCGCCTTTGCGTCGGTGCCTTTCAGCGATTTTTCCACCACCCGCCCCCTTGGCTTTTCCCGTGACGGCAACACCTTGTACTGGCTTGATTCACGAGGCCGAGACACCGCCGCCTTTGTCGCCCAAGACCTGCCAAGCGGTGCCCGAAAGGTGCTGGGCGAGGATGCCCACGCCGATGTCAGCGACGTTCAAATCGATCTGGCGACAGGCTTACCGGAAGGCTACGCGACGGAATATCAGAAAACCCAGTGGACGGCACTGTCGCCGGCCTTTAAAGACGACTTGGCGTTTCTTGGCGGTAAGCTGGATGCCCCCTTTCGGGTGACCTCCAAGTCTGCGGATAACCAGCGCTGGCTGGTGGTGGCCGAGAGCCCCACACAGCCTGGCACCAGCTATCTGTATGATCGCTCCGGGCCCAGCCTGAAGGAGCTGTTTGTCAGCAATCCAGCGTTGGCAAAGGCGCCCTTGGCGCGGATGTTCCCGCGTAACATCGTCACCCGTGATGGCCTTACGCAGGTGGCCTACCTGAGCTTACCGCCGGGCAGCGACAAAAAAGTCAGTGGCATCCCTGACCGGCCGCTACCCCTGGTGTTGCTTGTTCATGGCGGCCCTTGGGCGCGCGATAGCTATGGTTTCAGGGCTGAGCACCAGTGGTTAGCCAACCGCGGTTATGCCGTCTTGTCGGTGAATTTCCGAGGTTCGACCGGTTTTGGTAAACGCTTTCTCAGCGCGGCTAACCAGCAATGGGGCGCGAAGATGCAGGACGACCTGCTGGACGCCACGGAGTGGGCGATTCGCAACGGTGTGGCGGGCAAAGATCGCATTGCCATTATGGGCGGCTCCTACGGGGGTTACGCCACCTTGGTCGGCCTAACCCAAACCCCCGAGCGCTTTGCCTGCGGCGTCGATATCGTCGGGCCTTCGAATCTCCTGACGCTGCTGGAGAACCTGCCGCCTTACTGGGCAGGCAACACACGAGAGTTCTACCAGCGCATTGGCGACCCAACCACCGAAGCCGGGCAATTGCTGCTGCGTGAACGCTCGCCGCTGTTCAAGGCCGATGCCATTCGCCGGCCGCTGCTTATTGGTCAGGGC
>NZ_JBBNAH010000048.1:0-16154 GCF_037994325.1 Pseudomonas sp. | reverse complement strand
TGCTGTTATGCACAAAGACTTGTTGGTACCGAACCTTGATATCGCTGCTGCGGTTTCCAAGGCGCTGGCCGATGAAGCTTCTCCGGTTGCCGCGCCAGTGGCAGTGGTAGCTAATCGCTGGCGTGGTTTGGGTCGCCTGGCGGTAGCCGCCTCGGTGACCTTGGCAGTGCTGGCCGGTGTACGTCTGTACAACCAGGACGAAGTGATGGGCACCCAATTGGCCCAGAACAACGTGCAGCCAACGCTGCCAATGCCACAGGTGCAAGGCGCGGCGCTGTTGGCCGGTTACACCGAAAGCTCCGAGCCGGTGTCGGCGCAGCAGTCCAAGGCCGTGCGTCCAAGCCAGCTGAACTGGCATGAGCAGCGTCTGCCAGGTTATCTGCGTCAACACGCTCAGCAGGCAGCAATGAGCACGTCTGATGGTGTGCTGCCTTACGCGCGTGCTGCAAGTCTGGAAAACCGCTGAGGAGGATCATGCGCGGACTTTCCTCCCTGCTATTGCTAGGTGGCGTTCTGGCCCTTCCAGTACACGCCACCGATGCGCAAGATTGGTTGGGCCGCCTCGCTGAGGCGGAACAGCAACAAAGTTTTCACGGTACGTTCGTCTATGAGCGTAACGGCAGTTTCTCCACTCACACAATTTGGCATCAGGCTTCTGGTGATGCGCAGGTGCGTGAGCGTCTTTTACAGCTTGATGGTCCTGTGCAAGAGGTGCTGCGCGTTAACGGCCGCACCGAATGCGTCAGCGGTGGTCTGGCTGATCAAGTCTCCGATGGTCAGAATTGGCCGGCTCGTGCCCTAGATCCCAAACAGCTCGCCGCCTGGTACGACTTGCGCGTAATTGGCGAATCCCGTGTGGCGGGTCGCGATGCCGTGGTGTTGGCTGTGTTGCCGCGTGACCAGCACCGGTATGGTTTCGAGCTGCATTTGGATCGCGAAACCGGATTGCCGCTGAAATCCCTGCTCCTCAACGAAAAGGGCCAGTTACTTGAGCGCTTTCAGTTTTCTAGCATTGATATGAGCGCGCCCGCCGACGCTGACCTTAAGCCTGGCGCAACCTGCCAACCTGTGCGTTTTGCTGAGACCAAAGGGATTGATCCTAAAGCGTGGCATTCCGAGTGGCTGCCGCCGGGTTTCGATTTGAATAGTGCGGTTGAGCGCCACAGTGTGGTGTCGTCCGAACCTGTCGCCTGCCTGATGTATGGCGACGGGCTGGCGCGCTTTTCTGTTTTTCTTGAGCCGCTTCACGGCGCGACCGTAGAAGATGCTCGTACCCAGTTGGGCCCTACGGTCGCAGTTTCCAAACGCATCCCCACCGCGTCCGGAGATGTAATGGTGACGGTTATTGGCGAAATTCCGTTGGGGACCGCCGAGCGTGTTGCGTTGTCGATGCGTGCTGGGGATATGCAGGCGGCGCAATAAGCTGTCGAGTTTTTCGTGCCTGCGCTGTTATTGCGCTGCGCATGCTAGCCATAGAGTCGTATGTCGCGCTGACTGAGCGCGACAATTCATGTGGTATTTGCTGGTCCTTAATGGGAGCTGAAGTCGATGCTTAGCCTGAAATCTGGCTTATCTGCGTTCTTGACGTTGTTTTTACTGGGGCAGAGCGTTGCTGCCCATGCTGAGTTGCCTGACTTCACCACACTGGTTGAAGCTGCTGCCCCTGCCGTGGTGAATATCAGCACCACGCAAAAAGTCCCGGATCAAGTCGCGGGTAACGCTCAATCGGGCATTCCTGATCTAGAAGGGTTGCCGCCTGGTTTTCGCGAGTTTTTTGAACGTAACCTTCCTCAGCAACAGCCGCGTAGCCCGCAAGGCCGTCAGCAGCAGCGCGGCGCACAGTCTCTAGGGTCGGGCTTTATTATCTCCCCTGATGGTTATGTGCTGACCAACAACCACGTGGTGAGCGGTGCTGATGAAATCATCGTGCGTCTCTCTGATCGCAGCGAGCTGAAAGCCAAGCTGATCGGTGCCGATCCGCGCACTGATGTGGCATTGCTCAAGGTTGAAGGTAAGAACCTTCCGGTGGTGAAGATTGGTAAGTCTGAAGAGTTGAAGGTCGGTGCCTGGGTGTTGGCGATCGGCTCGCCCTTTGGTTTCGACCATTCCGCCACTGCCGGTATTGTTAGCGCCAAAGGCCGTAGCCTGCCAAATGAAAGCTATGTGCCGTTTATTCAGACTGACGTAGCGATCAATCCAGGTAACTCCGGTGGTCCGTTGTTCAACCTGAATGGCGAAGTGATCGGTATCAACTCGCAGATTTTCACTCGTTCCGGCGGTTTTATGGGCCTGTCGTTCGCCATCCCGATGGATGTGGCGATGGATGTAGCCAATCAATTGAAAACCGACGGCAAGGTCAGCCGTGGCTGGCTGGGTGTGGTGATTCAGGAGGTCAATAAAGACCTGGCTGAGTCGTTCGGTCTCGACAAACCGGCCGGTGCGCTGGTGGCCCAGGTAATGGAAGACGGCCCTGCGGCCAAAGGCGGTTTGCAAGTCGGTGATGTGATTCTGAGCCTCAATGGCCAGCCGATCATCATGTCGGCGGACCTGCCGCACTTGGTAGGCCGTATGAAAGCGGGCGCCAAAGCCGAGCTGGAAGTGATTCGTGAAGGCTCGCGCAAAAAGCTGGAGCTGACTGTCGGCAACTTGCCGGCTGAAGACGGCGAAGTAGCTGCCAATGGTGGTGGCGAGTCGGCTGTCGAGCGCAATAGCAATCGCATGGGCGTCAAAGTTGCCGAGCTCAGCGCGGATGAGCGCAAGTCGCTGGATCTCAAAGGTGGCGTGGTCATCAAGGAAGTTCAGGACGGTCCTGCGGCCTTGATCGGCCTGCGTCCTGGCGACGTTATCACTCACTTGAATAACCAGGCCATTGATTCGGCCAAGACCTTCACTCAGGTTGCTCAGGCGCTGCCGAAGAACCGTTCGGTGTCGATGCGCGTACTGCGTGAAGGGCGTGCCAGCTTTATTACCTTCAAGTTGTCGGAATGACGCTTGCTCGGTAAGGCACAGAAGGGCGGTTTATACCGCCCTTTTTCATGGGCGCCGCTCAGCAGCACGGGTGACGCCCGCGCCGCCGATCGGGTACACTTCCCGGCTATTTTTCGGCGGGCAGTCTGCCTGCGGCCTTTTTGAGTGTTGATCCGTGAGTGACCTGAGTCATATCCGTAATTTCTCCATCATCGCCCACATCGACCACGGCAAATCGACCCTGGCCGACCGTTTTATCCAAATGTGCGGCGGCTTGTCCGAACGCGAAATGGAAGCCCAAGTCCTCGACTCCATGGACCTTGAGCGTGAGCGCGGCATCACCATCAAGGCCCACAGCGTTACCTTGCATTACAAGGCTCGCGACGGCAAAACCTACCAACTGAACTTCATCGACACCCCAGGCCACGTTGACTTCACCTATGAAGTCAGCCGTTCGCTGGCAGCCTGTGAGGGCGCTTTGCTGGTGGTCGACGCCGGTCAAGGCGTTGAAGCGCAGTCGGTTGCCAACTGCTACACCGCCATCGAGCAGGGGCTGGAAGTTATGCCCGTGCTGAACAAGATGGACTTGCCCCAGGCCGATCCGGACCGGGTGAAGGAAGAAATCGAGAAAATCATCGGCATTGATGCCACTGATGCCGTGGCTTGTAGCGCCAAAAGCGGTATGGGTGTCGACGAAGTGCTCGAGCGTCTGGTAGCCACCATTCCAGCGCCAACTGGCAATATCGAAGACCCCCTGCAAGCGCTGATCATCGACTCTTGGTTCGACAACTACCTGGGCGTTGTTTCCCTGGTGCGTGTGCGCCATGGCTGCGTGAAGAAGGGCGACAAGATTCTGGTCAAGTCCACCGGCAAAATCCATTTGGTGGACAGCGTCGGTGTATTTACCCCTAAACACACGGCCACCGTTGACCTTAAAGCGGGTGAAGTGGGCTTTATCATCGCTGGCATCAAAGACATTCACGGCGCGCCAGTGGGTGACACGCTGACCCTCAGCTCCACGCCAGACGTCGACGTGCTACCAGGCTTTAAGCGCATTCAGCCGCAGGTTTATGCCGGCTTGTTCCCGGTTAGCTCGGATGACTTTGAAGACTTCCGTGAAGCGCTGCAAAAGCTGACGCTTAACGACTCGTCTCTGCAATACCTGCCAGAAAGCTCTGACGCCTTGGGCTTTGGTTTCCGTTGCGGCTTCCTTGGCATGCTGCACATGGAGATTATTCAGGAGCGCCTAGAGCGCGAGTACGACCTGGATCTGATCACCACAGCGCCGACGGTAATCTTCGAGCTGCTGCTGAAAAATGGCGAAACCATCTACGTTGACAACCCGTCGAAGCTTCCAGATTTGTCGGCTATCGAGGATATGCGCGAGCCAATCGTGCGCGCCAATATCCTGGTGCCGCAGGAACATTTGGGCAACGTCATCACCCTGTGTATCGAAAAGCGCGGCGTGCAGCGCGATATGCTGTTCCTCGGCACCCAGGTTCAGGTTAGCTACGACCTGCCGATGAACGAAGTGGTGTTGGATTTCTTTGATCGCCTGAAGTCCACCAGTCGTGGTTATGCCTCGCTGGACTACCACTTTGACCGTTATCAGTCGGCTAATCTGGTCAAGCTGGACGTACTGATCAACGGCGATAAGGTCGATGCCTTGGCGTTGATCGTGCATCGCGACAACGCGCACTACAAAGGCCGTGCGTTGACCGAGAAAATGAAAGAGTTGATCCCGCGGCAGATGTTCGATGTGGCCATTCAGGCTGCTATCGGCGGGCAGATTGTGGCCCGTACCACGGTTAAGGCGCTGCGCAAGAACGTATTGGCCAAGTGCTACGGCGGTGACGTCAGCCGTAAGCGCAAACTGCTTGAAAAGCAGAAAGCCGGTAAAAAACGGATGAAGCAAGTTGGCAACGTGGAAATTCCACAAGAAGCCTTCCTTGCAGTGCTCAGGTTGGATGGTTAATACCTATGTCGTTCAATTTTCCGCTGTTGTTGGTTATCGCTGTAGCCGTTTGTGGTGCGCTGGCGCTGGTTGATCTGGTGCTGTTGGCACCACGTCGCCGGGCGGCTGTAGCGACGTATCAGGGGCAAGTGGCTGAGTCTGATCAGGTTGTACTCGATCAGCTCAACCGCGAGCCGTTGCTGGTTGAGTACGGCAAGTCGTTCTTTCCGGTGCTGGCGATTGTGTTGGTGCTGCGCTCATTTCTGGTTGAGCCGTTCCAGATTCCGTCTGGCTCGATGAAACCGACCTTGGAAGTGGGCGATTTCATTCTGGTTAACAAGTTTGCTTATGGCATTCGCCTGCCGGTTCTCGACACCAAGGTCATCGAAGTGGGTGACCCACAGCGCGGTGATGTAATGGTGTTTCGCTACCCGAGTGAGCCCACCGTTAACTACATCAAGCGAGTAGTTGGGCTGCCGGGCGATAAGATTCGCTACACCGCCGACAAGCAACTGTTCGTTAATGGTGAATCGGTGGCCAAACAACTGGTGGGTGAAGAGCCCGGCTCGTTGGGTAGTGCCACGCTGTACAAAGAAAAACTTGGCGACGTCGAGCATCTGATCCGCATCGAAATGAACCGCTACCGCGCCGACCCCGGCAGCGAGTGGACAGTGCCAGCCGGGCACTACTTCATGATGGGCGACAACCGCGACAACTCGAACGACAGTCGCTACTGGAACGATCCGAAGATTCCAAAAGAACTGCTGGGCATGGTGCCGGACAAGAATATCGTCGGCAAAGCCTTCGCTGTGTGGTTGAGCTGGGCCGATCCGAAATTGCACAACGTGCCGACCCTGTCACGGGTTGGGCTGATTCACTGATCCGTCGGCGCTGCTAAAAGCAGCGCCGCGCGCTATATATAGTCAGGCCCGCAGAGGCCAGGGCTTAAAAAATTGCCAACACTGAGGTCAAACATGACGTTTGCGCGTTCGCAGAAGGGTATGGGGTTGTTGGGGTGGATGATCACCGCTGCTGTGGTGGCGTTTTTCGCCAGTGCGGGGTTCAAAATGTTCCCTCATTACATGGATAACGCGGCATTGGAAAAAACCATTACCGGCATTGAAACCGACAAAGTCGCCGATGTACGTAGCATCCCTGACTTTTATGCTCATGTGCGCAAGGCCATGACCGTCAATGCCATTACCGGCATAGACTTGGAAAAGGCCATGGAAGTGAAATTGGACAACAACGAGTTCCGTGTGCACTTGAAATACGAAACCCGTGAAGCGCTGATTCAAAACCTCGATCTCGTCGCTCGTTTCGACAAAGAATATCGCGTGCGTATGCCGTGAGTGCAGCACTGAGTCGTTTAGAGCGTCAGCTCGGCTATACCTTTCAAGACCAGGAGCTGATGATCCTGGCTCTCACCCACCGCAGTTTTGCCGGGCGCAACAATGAGCGTCTGGAGTTCCTCGGTGATGCCATTCTCAACTTCGTCGCCGGTGAAGCGTTATTCGAGCGCTTTCCTCAAGCGCGCGAAGGCCAGCTTTCACGTTTGCGCGCGCGCTTGGTAAAGGGTGAAACCCTAGCCGTTCTGGCTCGTGGCTTTGACCTTGGCGAGTACTTGCGTTTGGGGTCCGGCGAATTGAAGAGTGGTGGGTTTCGCCGCGAGTCGATTCTGGCTGACGCGTTGGAAGCCTTGATCGGCGCCATTTACCTCGACGCTGGTATGCAAGCGGCGCGTGAACGCGTGTTGGCCTGGCTAAGCTCTGAGCTGGACGGTCTGACCTTGGTCGACACCAACAAAGACCCGAAAACCCGCCTGCAGGAGTTTCTGCAGTCGCGCGGCTGTGACTTGCCGCGCTACGAAGTGGTGGATATCCAAGGTGATCCGCACTGTCGGATGTTTGTTGTCGAATGCCAGATCACCTTATTGAATGACAAGACCATAGGGCAGGGCGCCAGTCGCCGTATCGCCGAACAGGTGGCTGCGGCCGCCGCTTTGATCGCCCTTGGTGTGGAGAATGGCCATGACTGATTCAACTGCAACACGCTGTGGCTATGTCGCCATTGTTGGCCGGCCCAACGTGGGCAAGTCGACGCTGCTTAACCACATCCTTGGGCAAAAGCTGGCGATCACCTCGCGCAAGCCGCAGACCACTCGCCACAATATGCTTGGCATCAAGACGGAAGGGTCGATCCAGGCTATCTACGTCGATACCCCCGGCATGCACAAAAACGGCGAGAAAGCCCTCAATCGCTATATGAACAAAACTGCCTCGGCCGCCCTCAAGGACGTCGACGTGGTGATCTTCGTAGTTGAGCGCACCCGTTGGACCGACGAAGATCAGATGGTCCTCGAACGTGTGCAATACGTGCAGGGCCCGGTGATTGTGGCAATCAATAAGACTGACCGCATCGAAGATAAGTCCGATCTGATGCCGCACCTGGAGTGGTTGCAAAGCCAACTGCCAAACGCCCAGATCGTGCCAATTTCCGCGCAGCACGGGCATAACCTGGAAGCGCTGGAAGGTTTGATCAGTAACCACTTGCCGGAAAACGATCACTTCTTTCCGGAAGACCAGATCACCGACCGTAGCAGCCGTTTCCTGGCCGCTGAGCTGGTCCGGGAAAAAATCATGCGTCAGTTGGGCGCTGAGCTGCCGTACCAGATCACCGTCGAAATCGAAGAGTTCAAGCAGCAAGGCAAAACCCTGCATATCCACGCCTTGATTCTGGTGGAGCGTGACGGCCAGAAGAAAATCATCATTGGCGACAAGGGTGAGCGGATTAAACGCATCGGCATGGACGCACGCAAAGACATGGAGGTGCTGTTCGACTCCAAGGTCATGCTCAACCTGTGGGTGAAAGTCAAAGGCGGCTGGTCCGACGACGAACGCGCTCTGCGTTCGCTGGGTTACGCCGACCTCTAAGCTTTTTCCCTATCGAGTCTTCCATGCTAAACAGCGCGCAACCGGCTTTTATCCTGCATAGCCGGGCCTATCGCGAAAGCAGCGCGCTGGTGGACTTCCTTACTCCTCAGGGCCGTCTGCGTGCGGTATTGCGTGGTGCTCGCGGCAAAGCCGGCACCCTGGCGCGGCCTTTCGTGCCGGTGGAAGTGGAGTTCCGCGGTCGGGGCGAATTGAAGAATGTCGGCCGCCTGGAGGCTGCCGGTATTCCGCGCTGGCTGCATGGTGAAGCGCTGTTCAGTGGCCTGTATCTGAATGAACTGATTCTGCGCTTGTTGCCCGCCGAAGACCCCCATCCCATTTTGTTCGATCACTACGCGGCGACCCTCGAAGCGCTTGCCGCCGGCCGCGCGCTGGAGCCGCTACTGCGTGCATTCGAATGGCGTCTGCTGGATGAGCTGGGGTATGGTTTTGCCCTTGCCGAAGACCTGCACGGTCAGCCGGTGATCGCCGATCAGCTTTACCGTTTGCTACCAGACTCCGGCCTTGAGCCGGTACAGCTGTTTCAGCCCGGTTTGTTTCAAGGCGTGGAGTTACTGGCCATGGCCGAGGCGGACTGGACTGCGCCTGGCGCCTTGGCAGCCGCTAAGCGCCTGATGCGCCAAGCCCTTGCCCCTCATTTAGGTGGCCGACCGCTGGTTAGCCGCGAATTGTTTATGACCTTAAAGGAGCCACCCCGTGACTGACGCCAATCGCATCTTGTTGGGCGTGAATATCGACCATGTCGCCACCCTGCGTCAGGCCCGTGGCACCCGCTATCCCGACCCGGTGAAAGCCGCGCTGGACGCCGAAGAAGCCGGCGCCGATGGCATCACCGTGCACCTGCGCGAAGACCGCCGCCATATCCAAGAGCGCGATGTATTGCTGCTCAAGGACGTGCTGCAAACGCGGATGAACTTTGAAATGGGCGTGACCGAAGAAATGCTCACCTTCGCCGAGCGTATTCGCCCCGCGCATATCTGTTTGGTGCCGGAAACCCGCCAAGAGCTGACCACCGAAGGCGGTTTGGACGTAGCCGGGCAGGAAGCGCGGATCAAGGCAGCGGTGGAGCGTCTGGCACGTTTGGGCTGCGAAGTGTCGTTGTTTATTGACGCTGACGAGCGCCAGATCGAAGCCTCACGCCGTATCGGCGCACCCGCCATCGAACTGCACACCGGCCGCTATGCCGACGCGCATACACCGACCGAGACGGCTGAGGAGCTCAAGCGCATTGCCGATGGCGTGGCGTTTGGTTTGGCTCAAGGGTTGATCGTTAACGCTGGCCATGGCTTGCACTACCACAACGTTGAGGCGGTGGCGGCGATCAAGGGTGTTAACGAATTGAACATCGGCCATGCGTTGGTGGCGCATGCGCTGTTTGTTGGCTTTAAGTCGGCGGTTGCCGAGATGAAGCAGTTGATTGTGGCGGCCGCCCATCGCTGAGTAAGGGGCGCTACAGCCGTTTGGCCTAGCATTCTGGGTCCCCGCCTGCGCGGGGACGACGGTGATGGCGGGGAAGGCGCCGTCGTCCCGTGTACGCGGCGGTCCGACAATTCAGTACCTCCAACCCGGCTGATGCGCTATTTGCGGGCGGTAATCACCGCGCGCATCGGCGCCGGTAAGCCTTCTACGGTTTTGCTGTGGTCGTTGGGGTCAAGGAAGTGACTGAGGGATTGATAGCGCATCCACTCAGTGCTGCGCTGTTCTTCGACGCTGGTGATGCTGACGTCGACGCAGCGCACACCGCTGAATCCCGCTCGACGTAGCCATAGCTCCAACGCGGGTACCGAGGGCAGAAACCATACGTTGCGCATCTGCGCGTAGCGGTCTTCTGGTACCAATACCTGGTTTACGTCGCCTTCGATCACCAGGGTTTCCAGCACCAATTCGCCGCCTTTGACCAGGCAATCTTTCAGCGCTAACAAATGCTCGATAGGCGAGCGGCGGTGGTAGAACACGCCCATGGAAAACACGGTGTCGAAGCCTTCTAGCCCAGCCGGCAGGTCTTCCAAGGCAAACGGCAGGTGCCAGGCGCGTAGCTCTGGCAGGTAGCGTTGCACCGCTTGGAACTGGCAGAAGAACAGCCAGTTGGGGTCGATGCCAATCACGCTATCGGCGCCAGCGCCAAGCATGCGCCACTGGTAGTAGCCGTTGCCGCAGCCGACGTCGAGAACGCGTTTGCCGCGTAAGTCGAGGTGGGGCGAGACCCGTGACCATTTCCAGTCCGAGCGCCATTCGGTGTCCACATGCACGCCGAACAAATCGAACGGCCCTTTGCGCCAAGGCGACAATCCCATTAGCGCTGTATGCATTTGCGCGCGGGTGGCGTCGTCGCAATCGCAGTCCAGTAGCAGGCCGTTAAGCAGATCAATCTGGGTTGGCTGCACAGCGGGCAGGGCGTTCAAGGCGCCTTGCCAGCGCTCCAGGTCGCCGTGGCCTTTATCCATTTTGCTGTCGAGCTGGGCTTGCAAGGTGGTCGCCCAGTTAGCCAGCGGGGTGCCCGCTAAGTGGCAGACTAGAGGGCTCAAGTCGATCATGGTAGGGCAATCAAAGAGGCGAAGTTCAAGCACTGGAACCAGGGCACCACTTTGCTGAAGCCAGCGGCCAGCAGGCGTTCGCGATGCTGTTCGAGGCTGTCAGGTTTCATCACGTTTTCGATGGCGTTGCGCTTCTGGGCAATTTCCAGCTCGCTGTAGCCGTTGGCACGTTTAAAGGCGATGTGGAGGTCAGTAAGCAGGTCATGTTCCTGCTCATCGGTAAAACGCAGCTTTTCCGAGAGGATCAGCGCACCGCCCGGCAACAGGGCTTGGCGAATGCCCGTGAGCAACTGCAAGCGTTGTTCGGGCTGGATAAATTGCAGCGTGAAGTTCAGTGCTACCAGAGAGGCCGGCTGCAATTGCATGCCAAGGATATCGGCCTCAATGACCTCTACCGGCAGCAGCTCCTGGAACATCGAGTCCTGGGCATGCAGGTATTCGCTGCAGCGTTCCACCATGGCGCTGGAGTTATCCACGGCAATCACCCGGCAGTCGCTGCACGTTACGTGACGACGTAGCGCTTGGGTCACCGCACCCAACGAGCAGCCCAGGTCGTAGAGCACGCTGTGCGGCTGGGCGAATTGCGCGGCCAGCACGCCGATGTTTTCGACAATGGTCGGATAGCCCGGCACCGAGCGTTTGATCATGTCCGGAAACACCCGCGCCACGGCTTCGTTAAAGGTGAAGTCGGGCACGTGCGGCAGGGGCTGCGCAAAAAGGCGGTCGGGTTCTTTGCTCACGGTGGTTACGCTTGGCTCAAAAAGGGCGCCATTTTAACCAGCTGCGGCTGCGCTGCCATACCCTTGTGTACCAATGGCTGTGCGGGCAGTTACTTAACCGTAATGCTGCAATCGAAGGTTTCGGCTGGCGCTACTTCGGGTTCCCAGGGCCGCTGATAGGTCATCAGTAATTTGCCGCTACCGGCTGCGCTGGCCTGATAGCGCCATGTGGACACGCCGGCGCTGCCAACAATGCCGGCATCCTCCGGGTTGCTGTACACCTCCGGACCGAGGCTGCGCAAGACACCGCTGGCGGCGTCTTTGCTCTGCCAGCGAAAGCCGGTGGTGGGGTTGCTGCTAAGACTGACAATGAGTTGCTGACCAACGTGCAGCTTGGCGGGGCAATCGCTTTGTTTATCCACTTGCACCGCGACGTTGCTGGGGGTTTGGGCGCAGGCGGCCAACAGGGCCATACCGAGGGGGAGCAGCAGGCGAGCAGCAGTCATAAAAGCTTCCTGTCCAAAGGGCGACGAATGGCCGCAAGCATAGCGCCAAATCGGTTGGCTTGTCGGGAAGTGGCATTCACATGAGGGGGATAGCGTTAGCCGCGAAGCCTTCAACTGAAAAGCCCGCGACTAACCGTGGAGCATTGGCAAGCGAACATCGGCAAAAACTGCACGAGCGCTCGAGGGTGTCGCTGCGGCGGCTTACACACTGGCGATCAGTGCCCAATCACCCCATGACGGTCCTGAAAGGTGCGCGCCTCGAGAATGTCGTCGCCCTGCATCTGGCGCCGCACATACATGGCGATTTCTCGCTCCGCATCAACGCGGGTGAAATAGGGACCTTCAAGCGTTCCTTCGCGTGTGGCAAAGAAATATTGCCCATTCACCGCGCTAACGCGTTCGCTACGGTAGTGGGTACCGGCTGCTGGGTCTTGCTGGCGTTGGCTGAACATAGGAGTAGCTCCTGAGGCGAGTAGGCTGTTTTTGAGTCTAATCCGATCTGCTGAAATTGCGCTTTTTTACTCGCTAATGCGATAGATGGTTATGGTTTCGCCGTAGATGGCTGCTTTTTGGCCGATTTTATTGTTTTTTGACGTCAGTGCGATGGCGCCTCCTTGGGCAAGCCATACAGTTCACCTGCGCAAGCTGCGCCAACTGTCGCTGTGTTAGCCCACGCTGCCCGCCTAGAATGCGGGCTCCGCCGTAGCGCGATACGTCGCCACTACGCGTTTTGTCTGCTTACCGAGGCTGCCATGCACATCTCTTCCGGCCGTTGGCTCTACGGCCTGATGCTTGCTCTGCTCACCGCTGTGCTCTGGGGCGTGTTGCCCATTCAACTGAAAGAAGTACTCGAGGTGATGGACCCAATTACCGTCACTTGGTATCGCTTGATCGTCTCCGGAACGCTGTTGCTGGCGTACCTAAGCCTGACCAAACGCCGCCCGGATTTTCGTCTGCTTGGCAACAATGGTCGGGGGCTGTTGGTGGTTGCAGTACTGGGCCTTATCGGCAACTACGTGCTCTATTTACTGGGGCTGAAAGTGCTGAGTCCCGGCACCACGCAACTGGTGATTCAGGTGGCGCCGATACTGTTTCTACTCGGCAGCGTGTGGCTGTTTAAAGAGCGCTTCAGCCTGGGCCAGGCGATTGGTCTCTGTGTGCTGGTGGCCGGTTTTGGTTTGTTCTTTAACCAGCGCTTACACGAGCTGCTGACTTCGTTGGGCGCTTACACCGTAGGGATTTTGACCGTGTTGCTCGCGGCTTTTGTCTGGACCTTTTATGGCCTGGCGCAGAAGCAGTTGCTGACTCGCTGGAATTCCATGCAGGTGATGATGGTGATCTACCTGGCCTGCGCCGCGTTGCTCACGCCTTGGGCGCAGCCGCTGCAAGTGCTGCAACTGAGCACGTTGCAATTCTGGCTGCTTGTCGCGTGCTGCCTGAATACCCTGGTGGCCTACGGTGCCTTCGCCGAAGCGTTGGCGCATTGGGAGGGCTCGCGGGTCAGCGCCACGCTGGCGATTACGCCGTTGGTGACCTTTGCTTCGGTGGCAGTGGCCGCGCACCTGTGGCCCGACCATGTGCACCCGGAACAGATCAACTGGCTGGCCTACGTGGGCGCGGTGTTGGTGGTGTTGGGCTCGGCGGTAACGGCGATTGGACCGTCGTTGATGGCGAGTTTGCGTGCGCGTAGCGCCCCCGGTACAAAGCGTCCGTAGGCTGTGCTGTGCGCACCAGCATGTTTACGCGCAAATCGCTGGTGCGCGGTGCACACCCTACACGCTTGAGCCCAATCCTTCGGCCTTGCGCAACCAGGCCTGACGCTGGGTTTCCGTGGACGGCCGAATCGGCGAGAACTGCGCCAGGCGCCGCGTTTTGATCCCG
This sequence comes from Pseudomonas sp., assembly GCF_037994325.1. GTDB lineage: Bacteria > Pseudomonadota > Gammaproteobacteria > Pseudomonadales > Pseudomonadaceae > Aquipseudomonas. Next base: position 2,642 of record NZ_JBBNAH010000048.1, on the reverse strand, counting down.
CAAAAACCGAGAATAGTGCGGGTCATCTGCCGGTGCGCGGGTGCGCCGTAAATCCAGCGGAAGTACCACGCTGGGGTGTCCATGGTCACCAATAAATCCGCCGTGCGGCCAGTGAGCAGCTTGTCCCACAGTTGCCCGCGGTTGCGGTATTTGAAGGCGAAGCCGGGCAAAAAGGTGCGGTCGAAAAAGCCTTTCAGCAATGCCGGAATACCGCCCCACCAGACCGGATAAACAAATACCAAATGCTCGGCCCAGTGGATCTGTCGCTGGGCTTCGAGCAAGTCCGCTTCCAGGTTCTGGCTTTGGTCGTAACCGTCGCGCAGGATCGGATCAAACTGCATCTCGCCCAGCTTTAATTGCCGCACTACGTGGCCCTGGATACGCGCACCTTGGGTGTAGGCCTCGGCCAGTGAATGGCAAAAGCTGCCGGCTTTAGGCGTACCTAAAATCAGCAAGATGCGTTTGCCGTCGCCTTCCAGTGGCGTGGCACCACTCTTGACCTCATCACTCATGGCTTCCGGCCTCAAGCATGCTTTCCGGGCGTACCCATTGGTCGAACTGCTCGTTAGTCAAAAGCCCAAGTTCCAATGCTGCTTCGCGCAGGGTGGTGCCTTCGCTGTAGGCCTTCTTGGCGATTTTCGCTGCGTTGTCGTAACCGATGTGCGGGTTAAGTGCGGTCACCAGCATCAGCCCGCGCTCCAGGTGTTCCGCCATTTTTTCTGTGTCCGGCTGCATACCTTCTACGCAGTGCTTGTTGAAGTTGCGGCAGCCATCGGCCAGCAAACGAATGGATTGCAGCAGGTTATGGATGATTACTGGCTTAAATACGTTGAGCTGCAGGTGGCCCTGGCTGGCGGCAAACGTGATGGTGGTGTCGTTGCCCATTACCTGACACGCCAGCATCGACAGCGCCTCACACTGGGTAGGGTTGACCTTGCCGGGCATGATCGAACTGCCTGGTTCGTTGGCCGGCAGGCGCACTTCAGCAAAGCCGGCGCGTGGGCCGGAGCCGAGCAGGCGCAGGTCGTTGGCAATTTTCATCAGCGCCACAGCCAGTGTTTTCAGTGCGCCGGCCAGGGTCACCAGCGGTTCATGGCCAGCCAGGGCGGCAAATTTGTTGGGGGCAGACACCAACGGCAAGCCGGACAAGGCTGTCAGTTCCGCCGCAATTGCCTCGGCGAAACCCTTTGGTGAATTTAGCCCGGTGCCTACTGCGGTACCGCCTTGGGCCAATTCGCAGACGGCGGGGAGGGCGGCTCGTATGGCGCGATCGGCGTAACCCAACTGCGCAACAAACGCCGAAAGCTCTTGGCCGAAGGTGACCGGGGTGGCGTCCATCATATGGGTGCGGCCGGTTTTCACCAGGCTCATATGCCGCGCCGCCTGCTCAGCCAGGCCGCCGGATAGCTCGGCAATCGCTGGCAGTAGGTCGTTCATCACCGCTTGTGCGGTAGCGATATGCATGGCGGTGGGGAAGGCGTCGTTGGAGCTTTGCGCGCGGTTAACGTGATCGTTGGGGTGCACCGGCGCTTTACCGCCACGGCCCTTGCCGGCCAGTTCGTTGGCGCGGCCAGCAATCACCTCATTGACGTTCATATTGCTTTGCGTGCCGCTGCCGGTTTGCCACACCACCAGTGGGAATTGATCGTCAAGCTTGCCCGCCAATACCTCATCAGCGGCTTGTTCGATCAAGCGGGCGATGTCGGGCGTCAGGTCGCCAATGCGGTCGTTAACCCGGGCGGCGGCTTTCTTGATCAGCGCCAGTGCGTGCAACACCGCCAGAGGCATACGTTCCTGGCCGATGGCAAAGTTGATCAATGAACGTTGCGTTTGCGCGCCCCAATAGGCCGCTTCAGGAACGTCGATGGCGCCAATGCTGTCGGTTTCACTGCGATTCATGGTCTTTCTCCGCGGACTGTTCCGGCAGTTTAGGCGTTGTGCTGGCGGGCAGGTTCCCTGTCTCGGGCGAAATCGTTACCACGCTCTACGGAAGAGGATCACCAGCGCGCGTTGGTGGTGCCAAGCCAGCCGAGGGCGCCGTCGACCGGTACGCGCTCGCCTTTGGGGCCGCGCAGCACGCCGTCAAACTGGCCGAACCACTGCTTGGTTTCGGCGTAGAACGGTCCGAGTTGCGGGCGCGCAATATGCTGTTGGCGGGGTGTGAAGACCAGGTTCAGGCGCTCGTCTTCGCTGTGTAATTGCCAGGGGGCAAGCGGATTGTGTGGGTTGCCGGCAATGGTTACCGGGCTGGTGACATGCAACAGCTCACCGCCAAACCACAGCGCGTTTTCGGACAGTCCGGTGTTGTCGGTCCAGCCGGAACCAAAGTTGCCGGCAATGCCGCCAGGCGCAGCGAATGCGGCGCGGGTCCAGTAGGTGTTAAGCGGCCATACGCCGCGGCCGAAGTCTAGCGCGGCAAAGCTTTGCCCGGGCGTGCAGCGGTAGTGCGTGCCGCCTAGTTGCACGTCGCCAGAAACCGGCAGGCCAACATGACGTGACGTGGCGTGGAAACCGCCCGCGGCAAAGGGCACCACTAGATTCACCGAATCCAGATGGCTGGGGCGCTGCACATCCAGCGCCACCTGCAACGCCTGGCCACCGATATCTGGCACGGTGGCGACCAGGCGCGCGCGGCCGGGGTG
>NZ_JBBNAH010000047.1:0-10525 GCF_037994325.1 Pseudomonas sp. | reverse complement strand
CGCCTGTACCGTGCCGAAACAGGCCATTTCGGCGATTGCGAGCCGGTAGGGGGAGGCATCAGCGAAATGCGCGTTTTTAGCGGGCCTGGCTATAGAGCCTATTTTGTGCGTAACAGTCGGACCCACTACACGATGCTTTGGGGAAGCGATAAAACTGATCAACAGAGAGCCATCAGGCGAGCCACGGCAATCCTAAAGGCACTGCAGAGGTAAGCGAAATGAGCGAATCCAAATTCAATCCTGAGGACATGCCTATCCTCGACATAAACACATCTGGCCTCGACGTATTTGAACTATCGCGCCACCTTGACAGCCCGCAAGCAATCAGTGCTTTTCTCGCCGAAGTCATAAAGGCCGGCGACCCACAGCTTCTTATGCGAGCACTGGCTGACGTCGCAAAAGCCCAAGGTATAAACAAAGTCGCCCAAGCGGCCGGCGTTAATCGAGAGAGCCTTTACAAAACGCTGAAAGGCGGCGAAAAAACCCGCTTTGAAACCGTTACCAAACTGCTTAAAGCGCTGGGCGTGGAACTTACCGTGCAGCCCATAGCGGTAGATATGCCAGCGCCAGCACCAACTCCGGTCAACAGCGAAGGGCCAAGGTAGGGGCAGACCTTTTGGCGTACTTTTGCCTGGGCCGGCATTCCGGGCGCCTGCCAAAAGGTACCTCGCGCGTAAGGCGCGAAACAAAACCTTCAGCGAACGCGGTAAAACAGAACACCAAAACAGCCGGTGCGCACAGCACACCCTAGGGTTCGGCGTGACGTTGGGCTTGCTCGATAATCCTCAATAGGTTGCCGCCCCAAATATTGCCGATATCCCTCTGGCTATACCCCGCCGCGACCAGCCGTTCGGTAATGCGTGGCAATTGACTGACATCCGCCAAGCCCTCGACTCCACCCCCACCATCCCAATCCGCGCCAATGCCTACATGCTCCGGCCCCACCACTGCCAGCACATGCAACAGATGATTTATAAAATCCTCAAAGCTCGCCCGCTGCTGCGGATACGCGGCTTCCGCCTGGCGAATGCGCGCGGCTAAATCCGCCACCTGTGCCGGGCTCAGCGCCGCCGCGTTGCGAAACTCGCGGTACAACGGCGCCAAGGCTTTATCACGCATCGGGTTGGGCCGCCGGCTGATCAAGTCGCTGCCAAAGCTGTTGATCGACACCAGCCCACCCTTGGCCGCCAAACGCCGCAAGCGTGCGTCGTCCAGGTTGCGCGGGCTGGCCGCCACCACCCGGCTGCCGGAATGCGAGGCAATGATCGGCGCGGTCGACTGTTCCAGCACTTGGTCAAATACCGCGTCCGAGGCATGGGACACATCCAGCACAATGCCCAACCGATTCGCCTCGGCCACCAGCGCCCTGCCCTTGTCGCTCAAGCCATGCCATTCGGGTAGCGCGGTGGCGGAGTCGGCGAAGTCGTTGTTGGCAGCGTGCACCAGGCCGAGCATGCGCAGGCCTAGCCGGTGGTAGGTGAGCAAACGACCAGGGTCGGCGGCCAGCGGTTCGGCGTTTTCCATGCTGATAAACACCACACGTTTGCCCGCTGCTGCGATGCGCTGGGCATCGTCTGCGCTCAAGGCCAGTTCGAAATCGCGCGGGTGGCTGGCGACCATATCGCGGATGCGCGTCAGCACGGCCAAGCCATGTTCGCTGGCCAGGGTGCGGCCTTCGTCGGTGCGCGGGCCTTGTGGGGTAAAGATGGCCCAGAAGCCACCGTCCAGGCCGCCTTCGCGCATACGCGGCAGGTCGACCTGGGACAGGTCATCGGCGTAGCGGTGGCGTTGGCTGATGTCCCACCCCGGACGGGCCAGTTGCATAGGGGTGTCGAGGTGGCTGTCGAGCACCAACAGGCGCTGGTGCAAGGCGTCGCTGTTGCTGGCCTGCGCATTGGCGGCTAGCGCCACGGTAAGCGCCAGTGCGCGGCGAAGGCGTGTCATGGTTTAACCCCAGCGAAAACTACGGTCCCAGAGGGAGGAAACATCCAAGGCATTGGGCAGCACGCCGACTTCATAAAACAGGTCAGCCACTTCTTGCTGCGAGCGCACGGCCGCATCGTCCACCGGCTGTAAAACCCGCGGCCCGCTTTGCGCTTTGAACTGGGCGATAAATACCTCCTTGGGAATGCCAAGGATCTTCTCGCTTTTCGCCGCCCAGGCTTCAGGGTTGTGTTGAATCCATTGCCAGGTTTGGTATTCGCGCAGGATGTAATCGGTGATCGCTGCGTGCTTTTTCGGCTCGGCAATCGCGCCGGCGTTGGCGGCAATCACGTAGTTGCCGGAGAGGTAACCTTGGCCAGTTTTCAGCACTCGCGCGCCGCTGCGCAGTTCGGCCAGTTGAATGAAGTAGCCGTAGGTCACCCAGGCGTCCAAGTTGCCGTTTTGGAAGGCGGCAAAACCGTCCTGCGGGGTGAGTGCCATGGGGGTGATATCGGCAAAGGTCAGGCCCTGTTCCTTTAGCGCTTTAAGCAGCAAAAAGTGCGAGGTGGTGGAACGGATATAACCGATGCGTTTGCCGCGCAGCTGGTTAAGGTCTTCAATCGCCGAGCCCTTGGGCACGATGATCGCCTGGTTGTTGACGTCGCCGGTGAGCACGGCAATCAGCTTTACCGGTGCGTCGTTTTTAATGCCAAAGATCGGCGGAATTTCGCTCATCGGCGCGATATCCAGGGTGCCGCTGACCAGCGCTTCAAAGGCCAGATTGCCGCCGGTAAATTCGGCGTATTTCACCGGGTACGGCGGCGGTTGAATGCCCGCTTCGGCAAAGAAGGTTGGCGCCGCGCCCTTGTAGGTGGCGACATGCAGGCTGGCGCCCTGCCACGCATTAGCGCTGTGGGCCAGTGACCACGGCAGCGCCGCGCCGAGGCCGACAATGGCCGAGCGCTGGATAAATTCACGACGGTTCATAGCAGGCCTCTAGTCCAGGAAATCGGGTTCTTCACGCACCAGGCGATCCCAGTGCGATTGCAGGGCAAACCAGCTGCCAAATTCGGTGCCGACCTGGCCGGCCGTATGCCGCGCGACCTCAGGCGGAATGGGCTTGGGCGTACCAGCCGCTTCGGCCAGTAGTTGGCTATGGGCGGCATTGTCCAGGGCGATAAACCGCCACACCGCCGCTTCCACGGTTTCACCAACGGTGAGCAGGCCATGGTTTTGCAGAATCAGCGCGACATTGTGGGCGCCCAGGGTGTCGGCAATGCGCGCGCCTTCGCTGGCTTCCAGCACCACGCCGCTGAAGTTGTCGAACAGCGCGTGTTTTTCGTAGAAGGCGCAGGCGTCTTGCGTCAGCGGGTCGAGCAAGCGCCCCAGGCTGGACCAAGCTTTGCCATACAGCGAGTGGGCATGCGCGGCGGCGACCACATCGGGCCGGGCTTTATGCAGCGCGGCGTGGATGGCAAAGGCAGCGAGATTCAGTGAGCCCTCGCCTTCAACGATTTCGCCATCGGGGTTGACCAGCAGCAGGTCGCTAACACGGATATGGCCGAAGTACACACCCACCGGGTTGACCCAAAAATGCTCGGGAAACTCCGGGTCGCGCACGGTGATATGGCCGGCGCCGCCCATGTCGAAACCGTGGCGGGCAAACAGGCGAAACGACGCGGCCAAGCGCTGGCGACGCAGCAGGCGTTCAGCTTCATACGTCGCTTGCTGCGGCGGGTGTTGCCAGCGGTACACGGTGTAGCCTTCGCGTTGCAGGGAGTAGGCCGTGGGCCGAGGTAAGGCGCTCATGGGGTTGATCCTTTCAGTCGCCGGTAACGGCGTTTTCTAGGGGCTGGCCGCTGTGCAAATGGGCGACATTGCGCGCCAGCAGTGCGGCGATATTCAGGTACACCTGCGGCGAGTTGGCCGAGGTATGCGGCGACAAACGCACCCGTGGGTGGCGGTACAACCAATGGCCTGCGGGCAGCGGTTCAGGGTCGGCGACATCCAGGCTGGCCAGGGCGATGCGGCCGCTGTCGAGAGCTTGCTGCAAGGCGTGCTGATCAATCAGCGAACCACGGGCGATATTGATCAGGTGCAGGCCTGGCTTGGCCGCCGCAAGCACCTGAGCGTTGACGATATGGCGGGTGTTCGCGGTCGCCGGCGCCGCCAACACCAGGTGATCGGCGCGGGCAAATAGCTCGCGCAGATCGCTGGCGCGCTCCACCCCAGGCACATCAAATGGCTGCTCGGAACGGCGCACGGCAATCACCTGCATGCCCAAGGCCTGTGCCTTGATGGCCGTGCTGCGGGCGATGGCACCGAAACCAAACAGCGCCAAGGTGCTGCCGGCCACTGACGCCAATGGGCGTTGCTGCCAGCGTTCGGCGTCGTCGATCCATAGCTCGGGCAAATGCTTGGCTGCGGCAAAAATACTGGCCAACACAAATTCGGCAATGGTCTCGGCGGTGGTGCCCCGTGAGCTGGCTACAGGCACGGTTCCAGCCAGCAGCCAGGGCGGGAAAAAGTCGGTGCCGGAGCTGATTAACTGCACCAGCTGCAGGCCATAGGGCCAGCCAATTGGCGGTTGTGGCGAAACGCGAAAATCCGCGTGCGGCGCAGCGAGCAACACCTGCACGTCAGCCGGTAAATCGCTGGGTACGCCTCGGGGCAGGTTGATGATGTCGATACCCGGCAAGGCGTCGCGCAGCACGGCGTTAAAGCTCGACTCCAATTGACTGGCGATGCGCTGCACCATCAGACCAACGCTCCCGGCGCCTGAGCAAACGCAGCGCGGCCCACGGCGCTGAGAATGGCATCGTCTTGCGGGGTGTGAATGCGGCTGCACAGCACATCGCGGTAATGCCGTTCCAACGGGTTACTGCGCGCCAACGCTGGATTGCCAATGGCTTCGATGGCCAGCCCCACTGCCTTGATCGCCTGGTTGGTGACCAGGTGTTTGACTTGCGTGGCTTCGCTGGCGGCGACGCGCCCTTCGGCAGCGGCATCCAACAACACGCGGTTGGAAAACAGCAGTGCATCGATGCGCCCGACCAACTCTTGAAAGCGCGGCAAGCTGGCCAACGGCGCGCCGAGGTTGGCGGGGGTGCGTTCGCGCAGCCAAGCCACCAACCAATCACGGGCAGCGCGGGCCACGCCGTCGTAAATGCTGGAGAGCAACACGGCCAGCCACAACACCCCCGAGGGATCGAGTTCGGAGGTGCGTGGCACATCAACCGGCAGCACATCCACAGCGTGGTCAAAAGGCACCAGCACATCGTCGAAAATTACATCGTGGCTGCCGGTGGCGCGCATACCCAGGTGGTCCCAGGTTTCTTCGATACGAATGCCCGGCGTATCGCGGTGCACCAGCCAAGTACCGACGCGCGGCACGCTGTCATCACTGCGCGCCCACACCGCCAGCCAAGTCAGCCCGGGAATACCGGTGGAGTAGATTTTCCGCCCATTTAACCGCCAGCCATCCGGCACACGGGTGGCCAGGGTGCCCGGCAAACCACCGCGCGCCGGCGTGCCAAGGTCCGGCTCGACGCGTAGCGCGTTAATCAACGCGCCCTGCTCCACGGCTTCACGGGCCACGCGCAGGCGCAGGTATTCCGGCCAGGCGAGGTTCTTTTGCAGGCGCGTGTGTTGCAAATACTGCATCACCAGCACCAAAGCCGTGGAAGGCTCACCCTTGGCCACAGCGCTGATGACGCGCCGCGCCTGAGCCAGGGTTGCGCCACTGCCGCCCAGCTCGCGCGGCACCGTCAAGGCGAGCAAATCGTGCTGCTGCAAGCGTTCGAGATTGGCGTGGGGGAATTCGCTATGGCGGTCGTAGTGCGCAGCGCTGGCAGCGAACTCGGCGCTGAGGGTTTCCAACAGCTCGGCAAAGGCTGGGCTGTCGAGATCCAGGCGGGCTTGCAAGGCTGCGGCAGGCTGGGCGCTAGAGGTCATCGGTGGGTTCCGGTCAGGTAAAAAGAATGGCTCGGCTCAGGCTGAGACGGCGCCTCAACGCCAAGCAACGTGAGCAAATGACGGCGGGTTTCCTGCAGGTTGCGGGTGGCGATTTCCCGTGGGCGGGGTTGGGCGATGGCCAGGTCTTCGACGATACGGCCCTGGTCCAATACCAATACGCGGTCAGCCAGTAGCACGGCTTCGTCGACGTCGTGGGTCACCAGTAACACCGCCGGCTCGTGCTTGCGCCATAGCTCCAGCACTAACTGCTGCATACGCAAACGGGTCAGCGCATCGAGGGCAGCAAAGGGCTCGTCGAGCAGCAGCAATTTCGGCTCACGCACCAAGGCGCGGGCCAAGGCCACACGCTGCGCCTCGCCACCGGACAAGGTGCCTGGCCAGGCGTGCAAACGGTGCTGCAAACCCACCTCGGCCATTGCCGCCAACGCCCGCTCGCGCGGCTCGGCACCGCGCAAACCGAGGCTGACATTGCGCCAGGCCCGTTTCCACGGCATCAACCTGGGCTCCTGAAACACCGCGGCGCGGGCCTCGGGCACCTGCAACTGACCGCTGTCGATTTGGTCGAGCCCCGCAAGCGCGCGCAGCAGCGTGGTCTTGCCGGAACCGCTGCGCCCGAGCAAAGCGACAAACTGGCCGGCACCGATCTCCAAATCCAAACCATCGAGAATGCGCTGCTCACCAAACTGGCGAACCGCCTGGCGCACGGACACCGCCGCCGCTAAAGAAGCACGTGCCATGCTCAACTCCCAATAAACGCCGGCCGCCAGGCCAGAGTGAAACGTTCCAGGCCACGCACCAGGGCGTCGATACCCAGGCCGAGCACGCTGTACACCAGCAGGCAAATCACGATGACGTCGGTGCGCATAAAGTCGCGGGCATCGTTCACCAGGTAGCCGATACCGGCCGTGGCATTGATTTGCTCAACCACCACCAAACCCAGCCAACTGATGCCAAAGGCATAACGCAAACCGACAAAAAACGACGGCAAGGCACCCGGCAAAATCACATGCCACACGCGCTCACGGCGGGAGAGACCAAACAAGGTGGCGGCCTCGATCAGCTTGGGGTCCAAGCCACGAATACCGGCAAACAAGGTGAGGTAAATAGGAAAGGTCGTACCGAGGGCGATCAGGGCGATCTTGGGTGTTTCACCCACGCCGAACCACAAAATAAACAACGGCACGATGGCCAGAAAAGGCAGGGTACGCAGCATTTGCATGGGCGAGTCGATTGCCAACTCGCCACCGCGCGACAACCCCGCCACCAACGCCAACACCGTGCCCAGGCTGACGCCAATCGCCAAGCCAGACAGCGCGCGAATCAGCGACACCCACAAATGCCCCGCCAACTCGCCGCTGGCCAGCAACTGCCACAGCGTGCCGCCTATAGCACTGGGCGCGGCGATAATTCGCGCCGGCAACACCCCGTTCTGCGACGCCAACTCCCACAGCAGCAACAACACCAACGGGCTCACCAACCGTGCCGCCACATTGCGCCAAACCGGCAGACGCGCGAGAAAACGCAGCGACATGACCACTCCTTATCATCAGCAAACCGGGCTAAACAACACCCTAGGCGAGCCATGCTAACTACATAAGAAAGCGTCGTGAAATTCGTTTTGATTCTAAGCTAATATAGAATAGGTGCATTTATATAAACACACTATATGCAATATTAGCATTTTAAAGGCTGACGACTATTAGCTGCCGTAGCTACACGGCAAGCCATCAAAATCAAAGATATTGCAGGTGAAGCCGGTAGCAGCGTACCAACCCCTGCCCTCTCCCCCCAGCCGCTCTCCCCTCCACAAGCAGGCGGGGGGAGCAGATCGGCGTTCGCCCTGCCAACTCGGTCCAGCTTTTGATCTTGATCTGGCCGTCGATCTAGCTGTTGATCTACTCGCCCCGTTAACCGCAAGGCCGAGCGGAGTCGTTGTGCAGGGGGTTGAGCGGCAGGAGCCGCGAAAGGCGTGGGGCCATGGATGGCCCTGCACGCCGACCCCTGGAGCAACGACGGAGCGAGGGAAGTCGGAGCGCAGCGTAGACCCAAGGTAGGGGCAAGCCTTTTTGGTTTCTTTTTTGGCGACTGAAAAAAGAAACTCGCGCGTAAGGCGCGAAACCAAACGTTCAGCACTCGCGGTTACGAAGAAAAACCAAAAGCTGGTGCGCCCAGCACACCCCACGCCGCACCTTCAGCGGTGGCTCAAGGGCCCGCCCCCTTACGTCGCCACCCGCTGCGCCACCATCTCACCAAACTCACTCACCGGCGCCTGCAAATTGCCCAAAAACCGTGGATGCACCAACCACAAATCAATCACCGGCTTGAAATCACTCACCGGCACAATCTCCAACCGTTCCCGGTGGCTGCTGTTCTCCAACAACGGCGCCGGCACCAGCCCGTAACCCAGCCCATTGGCAATCAAGCCCAGTTGCAGCTCGGTGCCAAAGGTCTCCAGATTGACCTTCAGCGATAATCCCTCGGCACTCAACGCCCGCTGCAAACCGGCGCGAAAGCCGCAACCATCGGGGTTCAGCACCCAGCCGCGCTGGTAACAGTCGGCCAGCTTGTACGAGCGTTTGCGTACTTCGCCCTTGGCCGCCACCACCACCAAATTCATCCGCGCCAACGAGCGCCCGAGCATGCCGTCGGGAAACACTTTGCCGGCCGGAAACAGCGCGGCCACGGCGTCCAATTCACCGTTCTCGATCTTGCCCAGCAAGTGGCTGCCCCAGCCCGTAGAGACCTGCGCCTGCAAATCGGGGTACAGGGTTTTCAGGCGGCTCAGGGCGTCGAGCAATACCACATCGCCAATGGTTTGCGGCACGCCCAAACGCAAGGTGCCGGTGGGCGCGGCATCGCTCAATACCAGCTCACGCAGCGCGCCCATTTCCCGCTGCACGTTCAAGCATTGCTCGTACACGCGCATGCCCAGTGAGGTCGGCTTAAGCGGCTTGGTGTTGCGGTCGAGCAGATTGGCGCCGAGGTCGTCCTCAAAGTTCTGCACCCGCCGGGTGATGGCCGGCTGGGTGAGCTGCAAGGTTTCTGCGGCTTGGCTGATGGACTGCGAACGGATGACTGCTACGAATGCATCGATATCGTCTATCTTCATTCTTTTTTCACATAATAAAGTAGTGGAAAAATACCAGATAAGAATAATACCTTTCGCTTCCAGGGTGTATAGCAACATCACAAACGGAATCAAATTAGCGGAGGGAACCATGGCACACACAAACAACGTCGCTCGTTTGCGCGGCTTTATCGGCGCCCTTGCCGAGCTGCTGGATCAGCAGCTGGAGGAGCCGGCACTGCTGGATCGTGGCGCGCAATTGCTGGGCGAGTTGGTCAAGCATGACGACTGGCTAAGCGATGAGTTCGCCCACCCCAGCCCCGAGCGCTATCAGCAGTACGTGCTGCATGTCGACTCGGCGCAGCGCTTTAGCGTGGTCAGTTTTGTCTGGGGGCCGGGCCAGGAAACCCCGGTGCATGATCACCGCGTGTGGGGCTTGATCGGCATGCTGCGCGGCGCCGAAGACGCGCAAGGGTTTCGCCGCGACCAGAGCGGCGCCCTGCACCTTGAAGGCCCGGCGCAGCGCTTGCTGCCGGGTCAGGTGGAAGCCGTGTCACCACGTATTGGCGATATCCACCAGGTGCGTAATGCCTTTAGCGACCGCACCTCGGTGAGCATCCATGTCTATGGCGGCAATATCGGCGCAGTACAGCGCGCGGTGTACCTCGCCGATGGCAGCGAGAAGCCTTTTATCTCCGGTTATTCCAACGCCCACTTGCCCAATATTTGGGACCTGTCGAAAGAGAACCCCACACCATGAGTGAATTCCCGCGTCGCCGTTATGCCGACCTGCGCACTGCCCTGCTCGCCCGCCAGGAATTGGCGCTGCTGGATGTGCGCGAAGAGGCGCCGTTCGCTGAAGCCCATCCGCTGTTTGCGGCCAATGTGCCGTTGTCGAAATTAGAGTTGGAAATCTACGCCCGCGTACCGCACCGCCATACACCGATCACCGTCTATGACGATGGCGAAGGATTGGCCGAGCGTGCCGCCGTGCGCTTGGCGGCCCTGGGTTATAGCGATGTAGCCTTGCTGGAAGGCGGTTTAAGCGGCTGGCGTGATGCCGGTGGCGAGCTGTTCCGCGATGTGAATGTGCCGAGCAAAGCCTTTGGCGAGTTGGTCGAAAGCCAGCGCCATACACCGTCGTTGGCGGCTGAAGAAGTGCAGGCATTGCTCGCTGCCAAGGCCAATGTGGTGGTGCTCGATGCGCGGCGTTTTGATGAGTACCAGACCATGAACATTCCCGGCTCCATCAGCGTGCCGGGGGCCGAGTTGGTGTTGCGCGTACGTGAGTTGGCGCCGGACCCGAGCACACAAGTGATCGTCAATTGCGCCGGGCGTACGCGCAGCATTATCGGCACGCAATCATTGCTTAACGCCGGCATCAGCAACCCGGTAGCAGCGCTGCGCAACGGCACCATCGGCTGGACCCTGGCCGGGCAAACCCTGGAGCACGGGCAGAATCGCCGTTTTGAATTGGCTACGCCGCTGCATCTGCAACAGGCCCGTGATGCGGCGCAGCAGGTGGCCAGTAAAGCCGGCGTCGGCCAGGTGAGCCTGGAG